>JAEORI010000298.1 GCA_016840965.1 Candidatus Thorarchaeota archaeon
AATCACCTGGTACAATGAATGGTGAAGAAATTGATTGAAGAAATTCTAATCTTTGGCACAGTGCAGGGAGCTCTACTAGCTCTCCTAGCAATAGGATTCTCTCTTGTTTATGGTGTAGGGGGAATTCTAAACTTGTCTCACGGAGCATTCTTCCTTATAACAGCCTATATGATCTATTGGACAATTCCATTGGTCGGATTTTGGATAGCAGTGGTTATTGGTTTAGCCACAGTGGTGGGGATTGGAGCAATCACATATCTGGGCTTAATGAAACCTTTACAGGAATCGCATATCGGTATCGTTTTGGTTACATTCGCACTAGCATTCTTTTTCGAGCAGTTTGTGAAATTCGTGGGTGATGCAAAGACTCACTTTATAGTGCCATTTGTCCCAGGCACTATCACAATATCAGGAATCACTTTTCCAGCACAGTTTATTGCTTTGATTGTTGGGTCTCTGATTCTTGTCACAATAGTTACTGTATTCATCAGCAAATCGACGATTGGTAAGTCAATTCGAGCCGTGTCCCAAGATTATGAAGCTGCGAAGCTAGTTGGAATTAATACTGATAGAATACTAATGACGACTGTAATGATATCAGCATTGCTTGTTGGGTTTGCTGCAGTCTTGTATGCACCGGGTAATTTTATTGCCCCTAGGATAGGATGGAGATATCTATTACTCGCTTTTTCAGTGACAATCTTTGGTGGGATGGGTAGCATTCCAGGAAGCATTATTGGAGCATTCATAATGGGCTATGCAACAACATTCACAGACTTTTTCATCAGTCCGACTTTTTCTGTGATAATACCTATTGTTGTGATACTTGTGATGCTCTTGGTCAGACCACAAGGACTGCTTGGAAAGAAGGAGTTGCAATAGAAAGTGGCGAGTCTTCAATTCGATTTTCAATCTTATGTAGGACGCTTCAGAACATGGGCAATTACATTTCGAGGAAGCATAACTCTATTCTGCCTAGTAGGCTTGATGCTGGTTCCACTGACTGGAAATGAGTATCTAACACAGATCATTGTTACTGGAATGATACTAGCAATCTTTGCTGCAAGCTGGGATCTCTTAGCAGGGTTTGCTGGACAAATTAGTTTTGGACATGCCGCCTTTTTTGGTATATCCGGTTACTTTACAGCAGCATTTGTCAAATTCTTTGGTTTTCATTGGGTATTAGCAATGATTATTGGTGCTGGTTATGCTGTAATATTTAGTTTATTAATTGGGATTCCGTGTTTAAGATTGAAGGGACCCTATTTAGCGCTAGGAACTCTAGCTTTTAGTCTCATTCTCTGGAATCTATTTTTGACTGGAACTTGGCTTGGAGGTACCGAAGGCATCTCAGGATTACCCTCAACTGGAGATATCTTTTTGGTCTTCTATGTAGTTGCAGCATTCATGGTTGCTTCATTAGTTATTATGCGTGCCATTGTTGATTCAAGACTTGGTACAATCTTGAAAGCAATTCGAGATGATGAAACCTGTGCTGATGCCTCAGGGATTAATACAACTGTCTACAAACTAATCGCATTCATGATAAGTGGATTCTTCGCAGGAGTATCAGGCGCTCTTTTCGTTCTGGACACAACTGCGGTTAATCCAGCTGTCTTTCAAACGCTTTATTCCTTCTATGCAATTATAATGGCCGCAATTGGAGGAATTGCCACAATCTACGGGTCGATTGTTGGAGCATTCCTCTTCACATTGCTCAGTGAATTTCTGAGACCACTGGCGGCAGCTGCATTACTGATATTTGCCACACTTCTGATTCTGATTGTTCGGTTTGCAGAAGAGGGAGTCATGAATCCATTCCTAGAGAGAGTGCAGGATCTATGGGATATAATAAGAGGAAAGTAAAATGGGTCTAATATTGGAGGTCAAGAACCTAACAAAGAAATTTGGCGGACTGACCGCGGTCAATGACGTCAATTTCGAGGTGCATCGCGGAGAGATATTGGGACTTATTGGGCCTAATGGAGCTGGTAAGACTACAGTTTTCAACCTCATTTCTGGTTTCGAGAGACCCAACTCCGGGTCTGTCCGTTTCGATGGAGTGGATATTACCAGAAAGAAGCCCTACCAGATTGTGAATCTGGGAATGGCTCGAACCTTTCAATTAGTTAAATCGTTCCGTTATCTCACCCTTCTTGATAACATATCTGTTGCTTGCCTCTCGCCTCGCGGAAAAGAAGCGTTCGGATCTTCTGGAATAGATGAAGCAGCAAGCTCGATACTCTCTTCAGTCGGCCTTGTGGATAAGGCACGACTTCCTCCCGTAATTCTACCACATGGGGATTTGAGAAAGCTAGAGATAGGGAAAGCTCTTGGCACAAATCCAGAGATGCTCCTTCTTGATGAACCATTTAGTGGTCTTGCTCATGAAGAAAGAGTAGGAATAACAAAGCTGATACAACAATTGAGGGAAGAGGGAGTTACAATATTTATGACTGGACATGTCCTACGTGAATTAATGACATTAGTACCTCGTGTCATTGCTATGCATCAGGGAAGGATAATTGCAGAAGGGCCACCTAAAGAGGTAGCTAACAACAAAATTGTGCTTGAAGCATATTTAGGACGAGGTGAAGGATTTGCCTAATGGAGTTGGTGAAGGAATTACTTTGCTTGAACTGAAGAAAGTATATCATTACTATGGAAAAGCAAAAGCTCTCGAAGAGATTAACCTCTCAGTGGAGGCTAATTCATTGGATGCAGTTATTGGCCCAAATGGTGCTGGAAAATCAACTTTACTTAGAGCCATCTCAGGATTGGAGGAGATAGACAGAGGTAGAATCATTTTCAATGGTGAGCGCATCGATGAGCTGGAGGCACACGAAATTGCTAGAAGAGGTATCGCTCATTGCCCCGAACGGAGGCGATTGTTCTATGATATGTCAGTCATGGAAAACATTGAGCTTGGAGCCTACACTTTGCATGATAAGTCTAAATATTCAAAACTCTTAGATTTTGTTTTTGATATCTTTCCACGACTACATGAACGAACCAAACAGCGAGCAGGCACTCTGAGTGGAGGCGAACAACAAATGTTGGCTATTGCCAGGTCGTTAATGTCAAATCCAAAATTCTTGTTGCTCGATGAACCTTCTTTGGGCCTCGCACCTAAGGTAAAAGATAAGATCTTTGAAGCCATAGAACAGATAAAAAAAGAAGGGACAACAACACTCTTGGTAGAGCAAGACGCAGTGTTAGCTATGGAGGTAGCTGATAATATTCATGTTCTTGAAGATGGAAAGATAGAGCTGAGCGGAACACGGGAAGAACTTGAACGAGAACCTCGAATCAAGCGGGTGTATTTAGGAATATAGGGGGTACAATGATGTCAGCATCTTTGAAAGACCTTTTACGTGATGCAAAAATTGAACTTGTTGTAGCAAGAGCAGAGAAGGACTCAAGTATCATAAATGAAATTGTAGAGCATTTAGACAGTGATATTCGTTCAATTCGGTTCAATGCCACACTATCTCTAGGAGAACTGGGTGAAAGAGCCGCCACCAGTGTTTCAAAATTGGTTGACTGCTTAGAAGATAATGACTGGAGTATTTGTCGAGAAGCTACGAAATCACTTGGCAAAATAGGGGAGGCTGCAGTTGATGCAATCCCCAGATTGTCCGTCCTGCTAAACGATAATGAAGTATCTATTAGAAAAGAAGCAGCAATCGCACTTGGGAGAATAGGCGTTGCTTCAGATGCGGCTGTTTCAAGTCTGATTGCAGCTCTGAATGATCAAGATGAAGAGGTTCGAACTGAAGCCGCGAAAACCTTGGGAAAAATGGGACAGGGAGCACACACAGCAATTCCTAAATTGATAGAGAGTCTGAGGGACTCTAGTTGGACAGTAAGGACGGCATCAGCTCAAGCCATTGAAGGAATAGGCAAGGGCTCAATCGAGGCAATTCCAACTCTAGTTAAGACATTGGAAGATAACGATTGGAGAGTCCGTTATAGATCAATAAACACTCTAGTTGAGATTGGCGAACCAGCTATCCCCGCCATTCTAGGGGTTATGAACCACCTAAATCCCATTGTTCGAAAAGGAGCAATAGAAGCTTTGGGTGAGATGAAAGTAACTGACCAGAAGATAATTGAAGATATAGCTTTGCTATTAAAAGATAAGGTCGAAAACGTACGTGGAACGGCTGCTGATGCTCTTCGAACAATTGGAAAAGATTCGATTCCTACATTTTTTGATTCTTACAAGTTAGCAAATAATAAAATGAAGATTATTATCATCTCATCGATTGGTGGCATTGGTACAGAAGCTGCAACTGCAATTCCAGGTTTAATCGAGATTCTGGGAACCGGAGGAACCGATATTCGAGCAGAGGCAGCTAGTGCAATAGGAAAAATAGGAGTTCCAGAGCAATCAGCTATCAGCGCATTGATGGATGCTCTCGCAGATAATCAGAGCGTTGTGCGTCGTGAAGCTGCATTAAGTCTTGGAAAACTAGGTCCGGAAGCTTCGGCATCTATTCCCGCCCTACTTGATGCACTGAATGATAAGAAACCTGATGTTAGATGGCGGGCGGCAGAAGCTCTAGGGAAAATAGGAGTATTAAATGCCAATCTTGTTTCCGTTTTAGAGAATTTGATACATGATGAGTACGATTATGTTTCTGAAGCCGCTCAGGAGGCACTCGATTTAATAGGTGGAGATTATTCGGATAGTTGACTTAAGATGAGTGAAGATCCATATGCCACTAAACCTTGGTTGAAACATTACGAAGAAGGTGTACCTGGAACTATAGATTATCCTGAGATTAATCTATTTGAGTTTCTTGACAATACAGCCAAAGACTTTGGCAATCAAACAGCAATTTGGTTCATGAAACGAAAAATCTCCTATAAGGAATTCAAAGATATTGCAGATAGACTGGCGACTGCACTAAGAGATTTAGGAGTAAAGAAGGGTGATGCGGTTGCCATTATGATTCCTAATTTTCCTCAGTTTCTGTTTAGCTTCTATGGAATTCTTAAAGCTGGAGGCATAGTTACAGCGTGCAGTGTCTTATTGACTGAACCAGAAATAGCATACCAGCTGAATGATTCTGGGGCTGAAACCATCATTGTCCACGACTCTCAGCTTGAGAAAATAAATAATATCAAGGATAGAACCAGACTTAGAAACATAATTATTACTAGCGTAATGGATTACATCCCAAATGCTCCCCGAGACCCTCCTGAAATAGCTGGCACAATGCAATTCCTTAATCTAATCAGTAGAACAAAGCCAGATCCACCAAAGTTTGAAATCAATCCTAAGGAACAAATTGCAGTGCTCCAATACACAGGTGGGACATCAGGACTTCCCAAAGGAGCCATGCTTACACATTACAACTTGGTTTCAAATGCCATCGCTGTCTACAACTTAGTGTCTTCCCAAATGCAGAGAGGAAAGGATACGGGACTTACCAACCTCCCCTTATTCCATATATACGGGATGACTGTCTGTATGAATGTCTGGATTTACAATGGTTCTCGAATTGCATTGAACCCTGACGCCCGTGACCAGAAATCGTTGTTTGAGATAATTCGAGACACGAAGCCCTCCATGTTTCCAGGCGTACCCACTATGTACATGCGACTACTTGAAAGAGACGACTTGGAAGACTATGCAAAAGACTTGAGGTCAATACGATTCTGTAATACTGGTGCAGCAGCCATGCCTCCTGAGGTCTTGAAAGAGTTTGAGGCACGAACTGGCTGTGTAATAATCGAGGGATATGGACTTACCGAGGCGTCTCCAGTAACACATAGCAATCCTGTAAGTGGATTACGGAAGATTGGGTCGATTGGTATACCACTTCCAGACACAGAGGTAAGGATTGTAGATGTAGATGACTATACAAAAATCCTGCCTATTGGACAGCAGGGTGAGATAATGATCCATGGCCCGCAAGTGATGAAGGGTTATTGGAACAAACCAGATGCTACTGCAAGCCAAATCAAAGATGGATGGCTACTGACTGGTGACATTGGTAGAATGGATGAGGACGGCTACTTCTACATTCTTGATAGGAAAAAGGACATGATTAATGTCAGTGGCTTTAAGGTGTATCCACGAGAAGTTGAGGATGTACTCTTTGAACATGAAGCTGTTGAAAATGCTGCTGTTGTTGGTCTTCCGGATCCGAAAATAATGGGTAGTGATGTTGTCAAAGCCTATATTGTCTTGAAAGAAGGCTTCAAAGCAAGCGATGAGTTAATTGGCGAAATTCGCGAGTTTTGTCGAAAGAATGTTTCACCCTATAAAATTCCAAGGGACATAGAGTTCAGAAAGGAACTTCCAGAAACCCTTGTAGGTAAGGTACTTCGAAGAGATTTGAAAGAGCAAGAAATGGGACCAGAAGAATAGAAGAACGGGCTACTGGTGCAAAGCCCTTTTAGCTTGCTCACACAATTTCATTTAGCCAAGCTAAAACTTGAGAGTACGCTTTGATGCGATTTTCAAGCTTTGCAAGTCCATGGCCCTCGTCAGCGAATCGTAATATCTTGACTGGAAGTCCTTTCTCCTTCAACTTCTCATACATCTGCAATGACTCCGAAAGAGGAACACGTTCATCATTATCTCCCTGGATGATGAAAAGAGGAGCTGAGATTCTGTCAATTTTGTTGATTGGACTTATTTTTGTTAAGGTGTCAACATCGTGCTCAAGAAAACCATACTCTGCTTCGCGAAGAGACCTCCTCCACGCAGCAGTGTTTTTGAGGAATGTGAGGAAATTCGAGATTCCAACAATATCCACTCCGGCTCTCCAGAGTTCAGGATGTTCTGTCATGGCTGAAAGAACAGCAAACCCTCCATAGCTGCCGCCGTAGACAACAAGTCGATTACCATCAATCTCATTATCCTCTCTTTGAAGATGAAGAGCAAGATGCTTGATATCCAAAATTGAATCAAGCCGTTTCTCCACATTATCCAGGTCGAGGTACTTTCGCCCATAACCATCACTTCCTCGAATATTTGGGGTGACTACTGCAAAGCCTGCAGCGAGATAGAACTGGATGACGGGATTGAAATCAGGACGAATCTGAGATTCAGGACCTCCGTGTATTAAGAGAAGTGTAGGCCAGCCGCTATCAGGTGCTTCACCAATTGGTATGTATCTAAAATACGGAACGCTAAGACCATCAAATGAGTTGAATCTATGAAGAGTTGGTTCTACAAATGTTGATGGATTAAGACCAGCTAAATCCGTTTCGATTGCCCTCCAATTTGTCATATCCTTGATGTCAAGTATCCACAGACTTGTTGGTTGAGTTCCAGAACTCATTGTGACTGCGAGAAGAAGCTCATCGTCAGAGAGAGCTAATCCCTTACTCTTGCTCCATGAACGTGCATCTCCAGTTGGAATAACTCCTCTAAGAGGAAATGGTAAGGTCTCGAATTCAATAAATCCTTGTTTTGAGAACTTTGCTCTGTGTAAGGTGTTATACCCTTCTTCATTTTCTAGAAAATAGGTCCAAATCGAATCCTTTGAGTGAACATAACTCTCAATATCAAATCTGATTTGGTCTTCAATTCCTTTTAGTCTTCGAAATTCACCTTTTGTTGTGATGATAGCTAGACGTTTAATATCGGAGTTATGATCGGTATTGACCAATATATGTTCATTATCAAGCCATCGAACCACTTCCCATCGAGTTGGTTGTTTACCGCTGATTGCCGCTGTTAGGTCCATTAGATTGCGGCTAGTCATGTTGAGAAGCAGAAGATGTTGATCCATGTTTCCTAGATACTGAGTCATGAGAATCTGGTTGTCTTTGTCCATCGTCCCTGAAACTTCTACTAATCCCTGTACAGGTTTATAGATGAGTTCTGCTTTGTTCTCTCGAAGAGGGATTTTCCATCTATAGACATCAAGTCGAGCTCTATCAATGATGTTTGCACTAAAGTACAGATAAGACTCAGAAGGATGCGAGATTTCGTGTTTCACTCCAAGTTCTTCAGTTAACCAGTGAAGATTGCCATCTTCATCAATGAGTCCTATCTGGAAATTCTCATCACCATTTCGATCACGAGTGAAAACTAATGTCCCATCAGAGAGGTATAGAGGATCCGTGCATCTATCCTCTTCAGCAGTAAGTTGAGAACGAGGAAGAATCTTGTTCTTCTCTATCTTGCAGGTATAAATCTGGTATAAACCAGTGACGTTGGAGGCGAACGCAATACGTTTTCCATTTGGATGCCATGTAGCTCCTCCTGCGGTTTCAACTGCAAGATACTCTTCAAACTTAATCTCAGGAGTCATAATCAGTTGGGAATCTATCTATGTTTTGAGTATTTCTTTAGCTCTAAGAATTCAGCTTTATCAAACAATCCAATTAAGTATAACCAGTACACTAACGCGACAAAAGTATGCATTCTAAACGTACTCCATAATGAGTTAAAATGAGAACAGGAAAAAACATTTGACGCATTATTACCACTTGGCTAAGCTAAATACTTTTCCAGTTCTTGAAGGTGTTTCAATACAGCTTGTTTGTGCTCGCTCTTCAGCAGCTCGTCTTTGATATTGTTTAGATTGTATTCATGTCGACGGAGCTCTGCAACACTAAAAGAATCAATATCAAGATTCCAATCTCTGAATCTTTGCAGGTAATCGATATTTCGCTTTATCAAATCAGGCTTATCCATTATAGGGTCGTGTCCTGTGAGTAAGAATTTCCAATCAAGTTTGAGATACGACTCTAGATTTCGGATATACTGGTCAAAGTTGGCATGATTCAGATATGGAATTGGACTTTCTACATTATCACCCACAAAGAGAACTCCATCTCTTTCATCAAAGCAGGATGATGAATCGAGAGTATGTCCGGGAGTATGGAAAAATGTCACCTCTTCATCCTCAAATTTCAAGATTTCTTGAAATGCCTGTGTGGGCGGTAGTAAATCGATTTTGCCTCTCTTATGGTCTACATACTTAACAAGAGATGCCTCACCCTCAGAAACGATTCTCTGATAGCAGCGCTCATGACCTACAATTAAAGCATCCTTGAAAGCACCATTCCCCCAGTAGTGGTCATAATCAGCATGTGAATTGAAGGCTACAACGGGCATACTTGCACACCCCTCATCCTCTATCAACTGATGTACAATAATCATCGAGTCATTACCAAGAAACGTGTCAAGTACAAACACATGTTCATCTCCGAATATGATGTAGACATTAGTATAGTAGGGATCATCAAACGGAACCAACACACCTCTTGTACCTGTTCTATGTGAACTCATGGCAATCTCACATCTTCTTGAAATTAACTGGGTTAACTTTCTTAACTTACCTCGATGGTAGAAATAATACAGAGGTCGTAATTATTCTGCCGGCATTCTTTATGGTAAAGAATGTTCAGTTTCATTAAAATGAAATATTTTATTGCTGGGCACGTCCACAGCGGTTCGCAGGCAATTCAAGAAATGAGGTAACAGCATGACAACAAAGTCAGAAACTCGTGAGGAAATCGTAGATGAATCAAGAGAGGATACAAGAGGGACTCAGGGTATGCAGGCAATGGACATGATTAGGACTCGACGCTCAATTCGCGAGTTCACAGGCGGGAAGATTCCTGATGACCACATAGAGTTGATTCTTGAAGCTGCTAGACATGCTCCGAGTCCTGAGAACATGTTAATGATCCGGTTAATTGTTATTAGAGATGACCAGTCAACAAAGGAATTCTTAGCGGACATAGCACATGAAAATGCACAGACAGTATTCGGAAACTCTCCCTTTGAGCTCACAAGCGGAAGAAATTGGTATATTGGAGATGAATTTCGAGCTGCTG
>JAEORI010000299.1 GCA_016840965.1 Candidatus Thorarchaeota archaeon
AGCACAGAACGTAGAGATTCAATTAATGCTATGATTTTGCTCGATATGGTGGGTGATATTGACATCGAACTCCCTCGGGAACGTAGTTCTACTACTTCTCTCCAGAACTCTATCTGGAGTATTGCTGAACATCTAGGATATAATGATACATTCATTGATGCTTACCGTGGCCCAATATTAGATGATCATAGACCTTTTCTAGATGCTGGCATCCCAGCTGTTGACCTAATCCAAGTTCCATTTCCATCATACTGGCACACACTGGGGGACACACCTGACAAGTGTAGCGCCGAAAGCCTTGATATTGTTGGCGACGTACTAGAGGTTTTTCTTGTAGAAGAAGCTGAGAACTTAGAGAGATATCCACTTGATCCTCCAACACTTGTTATCATTGGGGTTATTGTTATTGTGGCGTTGGTCATTCCCATCCTCTACGCTAAACTGAAGAGAAAGTAGAATGTTACACACCTTTAAACCAAACCACCATTAACCTCTGATTGGTATTCATCCTATGGTGATTCAGATTGGAAAAGGTAGATTTGTACAGACCCACTGATAGTTTCCCTGCTCCACTAACAAGTATCTCCATCTCTCCAAAAGGTCGTCTGATTGCTTGTGGGACAATGGATTCTCAGATTCTATTGATTGATCCCAAATCTGGAAAAGAAAAACGTAGACTTATCGACCATGGTGGTGCAGTGACCGGTGTGTCCTTTGCTGGGAGTTCAAATTCTGTTCTTTCGTGTAGCTGGGATCAAACTACCCGCTTGTGGAATTTGAAGAACATCGAGGAATCTATGGTTCTCAAACACCTTTCAGAAGTGAAGGCTCTAACAATTTCAATTAGGCATGGAAAGGGTGCTTCTGGTTCTCGCGATGGTATGGTGAAGATTTTTTCATTGCGCAGTCTCAAAAGTATCCGTAATCTCCAAGCTCATAATTCTGATATCTCTGGTATAGGAATCATCGACGAGGATCAGAAGTTCGTAACAGCCTCATACGACGGAACATGCAGACTATGGAATCTATCATCCTATGATGCCGAGAAGACTTTGATTAAGTATGATGATCGTATAAGATCAATGGCTGTATTGCATGATGGTTCAAGTGTCTTCTTGGGTTTCCAAAGTGGTAAATTAATTGAGGTCAACACTGATAGTGCAAAAGAGAACTCAAAGATGTCTATACACACTGATCTTGTAAGTTCATTATCTGTGGACCCTAGTGGACAATATCTTGCATCTGCAAGTTGGGACCGGACAATTAGAATCTGGTCTCTAGAAGAGAATACTGAAGTAGCAACAGGCAAACTCATGTCAGGAATATCTTCGATTACGTGGTCTCCAGATGGGACTACTCTTTATTCAACTGATCTTTCAGGATCAATCGTGTCTTGGATGCCTTTTGTGCGAGTTAGGTAAATATTGTATCCTGTTTCAAAGCTCGAATGGCAATATCTGCGAATCCTTCTTTGTTCCAGGTAATCCTGATACGACTATATTTCTTGTTAATCTCTCCTTCCTTCGAACCTCTGAGGATGGCTGCTATTTTTTCTGAAAGTCGATTTCTGCTACGTTTGTCAAAGGGAATTGGAAGTAGGCTATTATCTGAAAGAACGAGTGTGACCGCTTTTTGATCCAGCCTTATGATGGGTTGCGAAAGAATCAGTCGACCCGGTTTGAAATATGGAGTCTTGTCCCGCATACTACGAATGGTTTCTGCTAGTTTGCGGTGCTCAGTAATCTCCACACTCGCAGTCTTTACCACATCCTCCAGATATCTGTGTCTCTTGTCATACTTGTCTGCAAAGTCGTCTTTTAGAATCTCAATGGTTTTTGTTCGGGATGAGAGTTTCTGTTTGAGTATTTGCTTTATTGTCCAATTGGTAGCAGCTCCATATTTCTGAAGCTCTTCTTCAAGAACAAGCTGCTTATCTCTTGTAAGAGTGACACTCAGCAGTTTCAGTATTTCAACATCCTGCATGGACAACACTGTCTTTAGAAAACTCAGATTCTCCTAATCAATCTAACCTAGAAACGTTGCAAGATGAACTGCGCTTCCCCAATAATCCTCAATATCTCTTTTGGGAGTATGTCGTAGGCTCCATGTTCCACCAGTATCTCTTCATAGAATCCTGGTTCACTTTCACTAAGCTGATTCATGAAGGCACCATCCACAAGGCTGGAAAATTCCTTAAGGGTTATGAGCGTTCTACCTATTGACCGGGCTGCCTGCCGCATCTCAAGGACAGCTAGCTCATAGTCACCGTTGTACGTCAATCCCAAAGATCCATGGTACTCTCTTTGAGCTTGCGACAAGAGACCTGTGGCAAGCATAGCCTGCTCATCCACTGTGACACTGCTAACTCGTAATTCAGCAATATCTAACCACTGGCGTAAGTCATTAAGCACTGTCAATAATCTGTGTTCATCCATACCTTTTAGTTTGAAGGCTCTCAAAAACAGAGAATAGGTCATAGGATCGAGCATTCTCACCTCAGTCAAGACCTCCGCTGGTTTGAGTATCAAGAATGCGTTATTCACCATAAGGATGGCACGACCCAGATTGAATAAACCCTCGCGTAGCTCGAAGATAGCATTTGGACCATCGTCTTGCTCAACGAATTTTCTGGCTCTAGTCAAATACTCCATCACTGTATTCTTGACCCGCGAGATGGACTCTTCAGACCATGCATAGTCCACAGCCTTTTTCTGCCAGTCATTCACCAATCCCTTGGTGTCGTGCATTACTAGGGAATTTCTGAGACGATTGATGACTTCCGAGATATTGATAACATCTTTCGTAATTCCGTCAAATACATTCTCAACTTCTTTGACGGTCATGAAGACCATGTCCACAAGCACCTCCTTGTGAGTGGACATTAGTCTCACCGGAGCCTCATCAGCGTCCCAAACAATGCATATGTCTAAATCCGAGTTTGCCGTGGCAGTACCTCTTACATAAGACCCATACACGAAGATACCCTTAACATTCTCATGATTTTTCCATTCATTCACTGTGTCTTTCAGTGCATCTGTAAAACGCTTACGGACGTCAGTCATGTTCTCCTTCGGCTCCACTGGTTTCTAGCACATACTACCAACATTTCTCACAGTGGAGCTTGTCAATAAAGATATCTAATACGAGTCCCGACACTCATTAATAGTCGAATAGCAAATGCATTTTCATGCCCCGAATAGATGGTAGAGCCAATGAGGAGCTCAGACCTGTGGAATTTACTCGCAATTTCCTCAAACATCCTGAAGGATCTGTTTTGATTGCGACCGGAGAAACCAAGGTGATTTGTACTGCAACTGTTGAAGAAGGAGTTCCTGGTTGGCTCAATGGTAAAGGGCAGGGTTGGGTAACTGCTGAGTATGGTATGCTACCACGATCCACCGATGATCGAATAAACCGGTACAAAGTCAGTGGACGAACTCAAGAAATTCAACGACTGATTGGACGGTCGCTCAGGACAGCAGTGGATATGACACGAATGGGTGAAAATACAATTCGGATTGACTGTGATGTTATACAGGCTGATGGCGGAACACGTACCGCATCCATTACAGGTGCATATGTTGCACTCTGCGACGCAGTTCAATATATGATTGATATGGATATGATTTCTGAAAGCCCAATCATTGGGAATGTAGCTGCAGTAAGTGTTGGAATAATCAATGGTGAGACTCTTCTTGATCTCTGTTATATTGAAGACTCTCAAGCAGATGTTGACATGAATATTGTCATGCGTGGGACTGATTTTGTTGAGATTCAAGGAACCGCTGAGGGAGCAACCTTTAGTCGTGATGCAATGACTAAGATGTTGGATCAAGCAACAAAGGGCATCTCAGAACTCATTGAAACTCAAAATAAGGCGTTGTCAGTGAGATAGAGCTCAAAAACATCGCCTCTGACCAAAGCTTTATACGTGAATTCTGAGAATTCAATATGCTCTCGTCGAAGAGAGGGTCTTTTGCGACGTAAACGTCGTGAGGCTGTTCTGGTAGCTCCGGTAACGGTAACTACCCTCGACGCATAGCAAGCTTTAAATCGCCCGCCATTTAGGCTGGCGGAGCGCTCACTGAAATAGTGATGTGCTAAGGTTAGGTCCAGAGTTCAGAGTTTTCGAACACTGAAC
>JAEORI010000300.1 GCA_016840965.1 Candidatus Thorarchaeota archaeon
CTAGGTGCCACAGTGACACAGCTTGAAACGTTCCAGTTTCCAATTGGTCGACTGTTCGAATTCCATAAAAAATCGAAACACTTGGTGGATGTAGATCTGTATCGTATATGTGTCAAAGAGCGTGAATAGAATGGCAGATGTGAAGAGCGGCGATATCGTAGTACCCGGGGATCAACTCTGCGTCATTGAAGAGTTGATGCCAAGCTTTGGTACTTATGAGAAGGATGGTATTGTTTATGCCGCGGCTCCTGGGCTAGTCGACATGGACCTCAAGGAACGCAGTATCAGAATTATTGGTCCTAATGGTGAAATGAAACTTTCCCTTCCAATAAAGGGTGATATTCTAATGGGTGAAGTCACCCTTGTTTTTGATCAACGGGCTGAAGTCAAAATAGTGAGGATTAATGATCAGGACTATCATAGCGGCCTTATTGGTGAATTACATATAAGCAACGTGACCCGAAGGTACGTGAAAAGCATGCAGGACGTGCTCAAACAGAACGATATAGTTCGGGCTGCAGCTCTCAATACACACGAGATTCCTGTAGAACTGACCTTAGTAGGTCCTGAACTCGGAGTTCTCTTTGCCTTATGCGTTAGGTGTGGAAACCCCCTAACTCTCACTACTCACAACAACATGTTTTGCCTACGTTGTGAGAATCGCGAAACCCGAGAAGTGGCAAATGATTATGGTCTAAGATTTGGTATAGAACCAAGACCTGATCTGGCACCTCGCAGACGATCATTTGAACGCCGAAGATATGACCGTGATGATCGCGGAGGTAGACGATTCGATGGTCCACGTGGAAGAGGCGGTCCCAGAAGAGATAGAAGGAGCGACGATCGCCACAGAGACAATAGGAGACGATAGACATGAAGCCAAGAACTATTGAACATTCTAAGTTCGAAATTAAATTTGAGATTGGTGGAGAGGGACATTCATTCCCAAATCTACTTCGTAAAACACTCTTGGAAGAGTCCTCGGTGGAGTTTGCTGGATATAATATTGAACATCCACTACTTGCAAGTCCAATCCTGACATTAAGGACAAAGCGGCGCCAATCAAATGTTGTCCTAAGAGAAGCTCTGGAGAAAATGCTTGCAAGAACTGAAGAATTCCGTAAGAAATTCAAACAAGCAGTTCTAGACCATAATGTTGACTAAATTATGCCTAGGGCGGCCTTTCATATGTGGGAGACCTTTGTCCAGCATCAATCCGTCGAAGAGATAATGAATGATAAAGGTCTAGCAAAGATAGGTGATGGCATTGTCAACCTATGTTATTCTCTAGCGAAATCCAAAGTCCTTGGTAATGCTACAGGTGACAAAGTAAAGGACAGTATACTGGCTCGAGCAATCCGTGCAACAGAAGTTTACAGATATATCTCTCACAGAACCGATTCCGGAAAAGCAGCTGATGCCTACGAAGCAATAATAGCATACTTGTGGATGAGAGATAGAATAACAGTACAAGGAATGGTTGAAAACCTTGTTCAAACTCTTCGAATAGATTCAAAGACCAGTAGAAAGAGAGAAGAAGAGATTGCAGCTCAGTCATTCCAACATTTCCTAGAGCAACACATTACTTCGTTGCCCTAGCCACTGAATGTACCCTGTCGTAATGCTTAATTGAAATGTAAACGCTCCAGCCGAGAAGTGATTGTTTCATGGAATTCTGTGACAAATGCGGTGCAATGATGATACCAACCACAGAAGATGATGGTAACAGAGTCCTAAAATGTAGAAGCTGTGGACATACAAAAAGCATCAAAGGGCGGCTCACAGTTACTCAGACATTTGAGAAAACACCTCGTGACAAGATAGTTGTTGTAGATGATGACGCTATTCCCATGCCTGTTACTAAGGAAACATGTCCAAAATGTGGAAACAATGATGCCTATTATTGGACTCTACAAACAAGACGCGGAGATGAAGGTGCAACAGAGTTCTATAGATGTACAGAGTGCAAGCACACATGGCGTCGGTACTGACAAATTTATAGCCCTCGAGATATAGCTGCCTAAGTATTGTATTGTTCAATCTCTCTTATTATCCTGAATGGTGTAGTTAAAGTGACCGAAGAAAAGAGCTTCCCTCGTCGAGAACCATCTAAACTTACCACGATACGAAAGCTATCTCCAGATACGCGAGGTCCTGTTAGAATAATGGGAATCGTTGTTGATGCTAGTCCGGGTCTTGTAGTTGTTCAAGACATATACGATGACGATGTAAAAAACGCAGGGAAAATCCAAGTCAGCGTTGAAGAATCTCTCGAAGTGAGTAAGAAATACATGTTTATTGGAGAAGTGACAGAGAAGACAATAGACACTGGAAAAGAACTCAGATTGAATGCATCAATCGCCCATAATATTGATAATTTAGATATTACACTCTATAAAGAAGTTCGAGATATGGAGGGAAAAGTGACTAGAACAATGAGTGAATGAGGGATGGATAAAGATGTTTCATGCAACTCTTGAAAGTAGCAAAACATGGAGGCAAATAGTTGATGCTTTGGCAACATTACTCACAGAAGCTCATTTCTTAATCAGGAATGACGGAATCACACTTACTCAATACGACTCTTCAAGAGCTGCAATGGTTGATCTTTTTCTCCCATCAACCATATTCCAAGAATACAACTGTAAGGGAGAACACGAAGTCAGCTTAGGATTAGATGAGCTCGTCAAAGTGAGTAAACGAATCGCTGGTGATGATAGGCTTGAATTTTACTTAGACCAATCTCAGAATCGTTTTGAGATTAGGATGGTCGGCCAAGCTGAACGAACATTCAAGATTCAACTATTGACACCCCCAGAAGAGAGGACCAAAAAAATTAGTCCAACATTCGAAACACATGCTGAAATGTTCTCTGATGCATTCAAGCAAGTAGTAAAGGACATCGCTGTTGTTTCTAACCATATAAAAATCGCAGTAACTAGGGAATCACTAGGCTTTGGCGGCGTTGGTGATGTTGGTGAGGCCGAGGTCTCCCTAAAACTTGGTGATGACTCTCTTTTATATCAACTAGAGGTGAAACAAGATGCCACCGCTATGTATGCCCTGTCTTACCTCTCAGAAATTGCAAAGGCAATCTCAAGTGACACCTTAATCCTCCGAATGACCGAGAATAAACCCGTGATGCTTGAATTCTCGATTGCAGAAGGTGGAGTCATTAAATTCCTTTTAGCTCCAAGAGTAGAGAGAAGATAGCGACAAGCTACTATATTTTGCCTATAAAGGAGAGTCTAATTCTACCGAGAGGCACATTTTAAATGCGGAATCCATTTTGAGAATCTAGTTCAAAGATATGGAGCGACACTGACTGCTTAATGATATTGTATCATTTTGATTCCAATGTCAGTTCGCGCATCAACAGACAATTGGAGATAATGGCATGTTTCACGCGACTCTCGATAGCACCAAAACCTGGAAACAGATTGTGGATGCCCTTGCTACCTTGCTTACAGAAGCACATTTTCGTGTGTCTGAATCCGGAATATCACTTCGTCAGCTCGACTCATCAAAAGCAGCAATGGTTGATTTGACCCTTCCATCAGGGATCTTTCAGGAGTACTCATGTAAGGGCGAACATGACATTTGTTTGGGTATTGATGAACTCGCCAAGGTGAGCAAAAGGATGGCTGGAGATGAGCATCTTGAGTTTAATCTTGACGAGTCTGAAAAACGGTTTGAGATTAGAATGGTTGGACAAGCGAGCAGAGTGTTTAAACTTCAACTCCTCACCCCACCAGATGAACAGACAAAGAAACCTGGAATTCAGTTTGATGTGAAAGCAGAATTATTGGCTGACACTTTCAAACAAGCAATCAAGGACATTGGCGTCGTTTCTAGTCATGTGAAAATCAGCGCGGAATCAGAACAACTCACCTTCGCTGGTGAAGGTGATACAGGTGAAGCCAATGTTGCATTAACAACTAAGGGTGATGCTCCAGCTCTTTTCCAGTTGGAAGTATCAGGTAAATCAGCGGCAATGTATGCGCTCAACTACCTTAGCGAAATCTCAAAAGCGATTGCTAGTGACAGCCTAATGCTTCAATTCACATCCAACAAACCGATGATGTTGGAATTTCCAATAGCAGAAGCTGGAAGTATAAGTTTCGTCCTTGCACCACGTGTAGAACGAAGATAAGAAAACAAGAGGTACCAAACACATTGGGTCCAATTCGCGGGGTTCTAGTGCATGTCAAGTCAGAGCCAAGGTTTCACAAGCACGGTCTTGAAACTGCGATTCATGTTCCATGAGTACTACAAGTCCAATCCTGACTCTATTGACATTCCGGATAAGATCCACAATAGAGAGTTTGGTATTCAAAGTTGGGAATATAATTGGTATTGCCCTATGAGGAAAGGTCGTGACGAGGCTGGTCGGAATAAGACAATAGGATGTGGTCAGTCTGGGACATCATTCACAAACATCAAAACATGTCCAAATTGTGGATCTACTGACATCCAGACAACTACATGGAAACGACATGTAGGTTATTTGAACCGTGATGAACTTGTCCGAGATTTGGCATCAGTAGCTCCTCACAGTGTCTATCATTCAGCGGCATTCTATAAGATTCCAGTCGCACGGCATATGAATGAAAAAGAATGGTTTGGAGCTGAGCTTGTCTTCGATATTGATGCAGATCATCTAGAATTACCATGTGCAAAAGATCATGACGCATGGCGATGTAATACTGAGAATTGTCATAAAACCGGCATTGGCATTCCTCCTGAGCGTTGCCCAGACTGTGATGGCACAAGTTTCAGTACAAGAAAGTGGGTATGCGAGAACTGTCTAGCTGAAGCTAAGAAATACACGAAGAAGCTCTACGATGAGTTCATAGTGTCTGATTTTGGATTCAGTCCTGAATCTATTCAACTTAATTACAGTGGCCACAGAGGATATCATATTCGTATTCGCGATCCCCGGGTCTTTACACTTGACTCGAATGGTCGTATTCAGATAGTACACTACGTCATGGGTCTTGGTTTCAACACCGAGAAAGTCATTGTAAATCAAGGTGGAGTGGACAGAATACCAGACCGAGTCTTTCCAGGATGGGCTGGCAAGATAGCTGATGCTATTGTAGATTTTGTGCGAAACATAGATTCATACGATGGAACTGAGAGATGGGTCAAACCGCTTAGAAAAGGAAAAGTCGCAGCCCTTGATGGACTGTTAAGGACCCCTCCTATTTTGAATAAAGAAGCAAGGGATATTGGATTGAAGTCATGGCAAGAAATCGCTGAGAAAGCAGCAGAGTTCTATGGTGGTGAGATAGACCGTCCGGTGACCCATGATGTTCACAGAGTTATTCGCTTAATTGGTAGTCTAAACGGAAAGACTGGATTTACGGTCAACAAGCTTACCAGAGATCAACTAGACGACTTCGATCCTTTTAATGATGCAATTGTCTTTAATGATGGACAAATGAAGGTTAAATTCCTGCGCAAATCTCCTGGTGTCCCACTTTTCAGAATTGGTGACGACACCTATGGTCCATATCATGGAGAATCCGTTGAATTACCAACACCAGCAGCAGCATTTGTGTTATGCAAAGGAGTTGCTATCATTGAGTGAGTTAGGGTATAACGATATCAAAACCGCATGGGAGAACGAAGTGCAGAATGAAAGTCTTCAAGATTTAGGTGATCTACGACTAAGCAAAATGATATCGTATCTCTCTAGTGTACGTTTATCACTAGCATCTATGGATGCTGAAAAACGAGTCCAAGCTGATATACTCACACAAGAAGCTCTAAATCTCGAGTTCATGATTGAAGATCTTTTGACACTCCGAAGACAGAAGATATTGAAAGCTGCAATGTCTGGACACAAGCCTACTGGTGATATGACACTCGCAGAGGAAGAACTATACAATAGAATCCAACGAGCTCTTGATGGCCACACTGAGTTTGTTGCAGACTCCCTAGCTGGATCTAAACCAACGAAGGCAAAGAAAGCCGACGATGCAGAAGAATCCATTGCTTCCTCCCCCTCTGAAATGGTTGATTATGTGACTGTTAGATTTCTCCAACCGATCGGTGATGCCTTTTTGGGTATTGATGAGAAGACGTATGGGCCTTTCAAGAAGGAAGATGTTGCTATGATTCCTGCAGCCAATGCCAGAACTTGGTTGCGGGATGGTACAGTTGTCCGTATTGTCACTGAGGAGGATTTCTCCTAATGAAAAGAGAAGATGTATCTACTGAAATATCTGCGCTTCTTTATTTCATCAATGAATCCCGTGACCAAGTCGCTTTGGAACACGATAAATTCCAAGTCGCGCTCACTAACACACTTCGACTACTAGATGAGAGCAGCTCAACGCTCATCAAAATGAAAGGTAATGTAAAAGCACTAAAGTCATATCTAATCCGGACAAGTACAGAGATTCGCAATAGTTCGTTGGATCCATTTGATGGCATAAAAGATAGAGTTGAGAGAATATATGAACTACTACAAGCCCTTTAGCATCGAAAGTACTAAGAGTACAATAAGCACTTCTAAGTTCATGTCATTGCACAGGAAATGGCTCTTTTACTTGACTGGCTTAGTGTGTATAGTGCTTGCAGCAGCAGGTGGACTACTGTATCCTGATACCCAGTGGGGTATTCTAGCCCCAGTTTCCTTCGTGCTTGTAGCGTCTCTTAGCGCAATCGGCCTCCTTCGCTTAATATATTTGAAGGGACTTCCGGAGTAATTTCTTACTCTTAATATCATTGAACTATGTTGTTCGTCGTTTCTGCAAACTTTTAATATGGGCTCCCAAATCGCTCACCCAACTGGCAAAATTGCCTTACACACATGTGGTGCACACCCATGGCTGCAACAAAAGAACCAACTGAACTCCCAGTCACGTTGATTGACCCTATTGAAATGTCGAAACTTGACAGCAAATTCCGGGAAGAGATTCATAGCATGCCAAATGGCGAGGAGCTTTCAGCTTGCTTTGCTTGTTCAACCTGCACTGCGGCATGTCCCATTGCAAACATTTGGAAATACAAACCACATCAGTTAATCCGAATGATACTATTAGGTATGCGTGATGAAGTTCTCTCTTCTGATGAAATCTGGCTCTGTCTAACGTGTTTCCAGTGTCAGGAAAGGTGTCCCCAAAAAGTACGGGTAACTGACATTTTCTTTGACTGTAAAAACCTAGCTGCTGAACAAGGAAAAGTTCCACCAAATATCGTCAGCCTAGGCAAAGAACTGCTTGAGAAAGGCCAACTCTATATCGTCACAGCTGACTGGGAACGTGAAGACATGGGTCTGGAACCGGAAGTACCAGGTCTAGCAGTTGATGCTGTAAAGGAAATTCTAAAAGAAACCCGAACAGGCAAGCTTGTGGGTGGTGGTGAGTAGGGTGCCGGTTTACAATTTATATATGGGCTGCAGTGTGCCAGCAAACTATCCAAATTACGAAACAGCAATGATTAAAGTCGCTACAGCCTTTGGTATGCAATTGGAGTACATGGAAGGAGTTGCCTGTTGCGGAAGCCCCAATCTCCGTGCAATCGATTACCTAGGATGGCTCACTGTAAATGCAAGAACATTAGCTATTGCTGAGAAAAACGGACACGACATTGTCACGCCGTGCAACGGATGTTTTGGGTCTCTCAAAGACACTTACCACTTTCTCAAGCATGATAGTGATTATAGAAAGAAAGTCAATGCTACACTGAAGAAGGAAGGTCTTGAATTCAAAGGCACAATAGTTCCTCGCCATTTTGTAGAGGCTCTCTATACGGACATTGGGATTGATGAGATCAGGAAGAAAGTCACAAAACCTCTAGATGGTGTAGGAATTGCGATTCACTATGGTTGCCACGTTTTGCGTCCTGCTGATGTGACTGAATTCAGACCAGAGTATCTAGATGAGTTAATCAAGGTCACTGGAGCGTCGGTTATAGAATATCCAATATGGAAACAGTGTTGTGGTGCAACTATTCTTCCTGTCAACGAAAACATTGGAATTAGATTGGCTCGTGACAAACTCAAGTCGATGAAAGAATCCGGGGCTGAGTTTGTTACCGTTGTCTGTCCTGCATGTGGAAATCAATTGGATTTACAACAGCTCGGCTTGAAAGAATCCTACGGAGAAGAGTACAACCTACCAGTCCTTCTTTATCCTCAGATACTTGGTTTAGCATTGGGAATGAATGAGGAAGAAGTAGGACTTAGCATGAACAGAGTCCCTGCGGACCCAATTTTGGATCATTTGACTGGATGAGGTGAATCAAAGTGGCTTATCCGGTCCTTATCATTGGAGCTGGCGTTGCAGGCATGACAGCTGCAGTTGAGCTTGCAGACTCTGGAATCAAGACAATCCTTGTGGAACGACAGAGATCAGTAGGAGGTAACGCTTTGGTCCTATACAAGGCATTTCCAACCGATGACTGTTTCTACTGTTTCGAGGGGAACCGCTGGCGTCCGGGAATCCGTAAATGCTTCTATAGGAGTGCGCTTACAGATCAACCCAATATCACATTAAAAATGAATAGTGAAGTAGACGAAATCTCAGGCAGTCCTGACAAATTTACTGTAAAACTGAATGTAGGTCCAGTGTATGTCCATCCGAAGAAATGTACATTGTGTGGACTTTGTATGGAAAAGTCTCAGGCTTTCTTTCTACTATCACCACAGTGCCAACCACAAGCAGTAATGTATGACCCAACGAAAGCTGATGCTGGTGCAAAACAGGCTGAAGATGAATGTCCAACAAAGGCAATCAATCTTAGTGCTCAACCAACAAAAGAAACAGTTCAAGTTTCAGACATCATAATTGCTACTGGTTATCATGAGTTGCAACCGACCAACGTGGATGAATACTACTATGGAAAACATCCTAATATCATCACCCAATTAGAACTGGCCAAGATTATTGATCCGAATGAAGATTCAAGTGGGGCTCTGTTAAGACCTTCTGATAGAAAGCCCGCAAAACGAGTGATGATGGTACAGTGTGTTGGAAGCAGGGATGAGAACTACTATCCTTATTGTTCCAAAATTTGTTGCATCTTTGCTCTCAAGCATGCAAATATACTCACACAGGAGAGAAACGATGTTCGAGTCAGCATAGTATACATGGATATCCGCACATATGACAGGTATGAACGATATTACCGCGAATCTCGAAATTCCGGAGTGGAGTTTATCAGAGGTAGGATCTCTCTCATTGAGCCACGAAAAGATGGTGCCATAGATATAACAGTCTATGACTCACTTTTGAATAGATATCTCAAATTCCCGGTGGACCTACTGGTCCTCTCGTCAGCCCTCGAACCTCCTAAAGGGACTGACAAACTCATTGAAACACTTGGAATAAAGTCTGCAAGTGGATTTGTTGGAATTGCAGATCAAGCTTCAGAGAATGAAGTGGTGGTTGGTGACCATATCTATGCTTGTGGAACCGCACTTGGTCCTGCAGAAGTCCCTGAAAGTGTGACTCAGGCACGTGCAGTAGTGTCTAAGATTCTCCAGAGTAGGAAGTGAAACTAACAGATGGATAACAACA
>JAEORI010000006.1 GCA_016840965.1 Candidatus Thorarchaeota archaeon
AAATCGAGAAGGCGATCCCAATTGGTTGTGACACCTATAGACTATGATGCATTTAAGGGCAAGAGAAGAAAATTAGTTGCCCTGTTTTGTTTCATGCTCTCTTCAGCTATCATAGCCGGTATCATGGTGTTCGTTGATTCATATTCAATTGAAACTTGGAACTCCTGCACTGATGTCGGCCCTGTTTCTTTTGTGGCCATAGGGACTGGAATTGACAACAGAATGAGTTCAGTTAAAGAGATTTCAGGAATTGAACAAGCTGCTGCAGTTCGTGGATCACCTATCTATCTTGCATCAAGAGCACTGGGGCTGTGGTGGCAAGCAAACACATTTGCTTTGGGATATGATGAAGAATTCATTGAAGCATTCCCTACCATATTCATTCTCATAGAAGGAAGATTTCCAGCGAACGGATCCGAAATAGCTATTTCCACTCTAACCGCGC
Organism: Candidatus Thorarchaeota archaeon; assembly: GCA_016840965.1. Next base: position 446 of record JAEORI010000006.1, read on the forward strand.
ATCGGCTCTATGTCGATGTTGGGGACCCAGTCAATTATTCCTTTACTTCAAATAATCCCGAAAATCCATCCTATAGACCTACAATCGTTTCAGGAATCTTTGAACACGGGGAAACAGGTTACGTCAATTCATTTTACTATATTCGTGGACATACACTCGTACATTCCTCGATAAGTAGCTCCCTGACAGCGAGCTTCATCTATGCAAATGTTGATAGAAACAAAGTTGTAGCTTACAATCCCGCACAATCTCTTGCGTATCTAAATAGCATTGATGAAGAAATTAGGGAACTGGACCCATTATATGGGCGGACAGGAACATCTCAATATGTCATCATTAATTTCCTGTCTGATGGGATTGAAGATTATATGGACTATCTGAGGGATCTTCGTACATCTCAGATTATCAGAAGTGGCGGTATAATACTCCTTGAACTTGCAGTCATTTACCTAGCTATCAATCATGTCTGGAGTGAAAGGGATTATGAAGTCAGCATATTGGTTGCGAGAGGAGCTTCTCAGTTTCGAGTTAATGCTGCAATTAGCATTGAGATCATTCTAATGGCAATGATATCCATTCTGCCGGGATATGTAACAGGTCTTATAGTCAGTAGATTTGCGATTGCATCAAATGGATTCTTTGCAATAAATATTCAGAAAATCTTTACAGAACCACTTTTGATTTCTCTTGATGGACTACTCTATTCACTCTTTGCTGGAATAGTTCTACCTGTTATTGTCCTAGCCATATATCAGATGAGAGGGTCTTTTACGTTTACAGTTGGAGACAGGACTGGTAGACTAGCAAGAATAACGAAAGCATTGAGTTTTATTAGAGGTGATGTGGCTCTTCTTACTTTGAGTGCAGCATTTCTTATCGCACTTAATTTAGAGGGCACTGCTGTTGCACATAACCCATTTCTATACACAATTCTAGGTATCCTGCCCTTTACTTTGTTTTTCGGTTTAACAAGTCTTGCAATCAAGGGGCTAAAACGAGGTGCTAATCGTTTGTCTCGAGTCTTTGGTGTCATAGTTGGACAGATGCCAGCTTCTGTAGGCATTAGAAGGATAAGCAAAGCAACTGCATCATCTGGACCCCTCATTATCGTTCTTGTATTGGCTATGAGTCTTGGTTGGAACTATGCGATTAACGATGCAACTCTTCCCTATACAAGAATGAACCAATCCAGATTCGCAATAGGAGGAGACCTAGCATTCCACCTCGATTCAGATAAATCACAACAATGGGGATCATTCTTTGGAAATCTCACTAGCGCCATTCCTTCATCGACTGGGAGCCTCATAAGTAAATTATCACTCTCACTTTCTACTGGTACCGAAGGTACGTTTGAGTTTATTGCGATAGATCCAGACGAGTATTCACATGTGGGATATGATTCTGTTGGAAATAGACTGAATGAATCAAGTCTTGGTGTTTTAATGGAACAGCTAGCAATAATGGAGTTTGGTGCTATTATCACACAGGATATTGCAGAACAATATGTTCTATCAACTGGGGGTCTCTTGAGAGCATTTTGGAGGAATCAGACTGAACTCGCGGCGCTTGAATTCACCATAATAGGAATTATTGAAGCACTTCCGGACACATTGACATTTGGAAGTGGATACGACCCATATCCGGGTATCGCTTGGACCTATAGTGTGGGAATAGGAAAAGTTTGGGTGAACAAGGACGATGTCGATCTAATCGTTTCAAACGGAGATGAGGTTGAAAATGTATACTGCATGAGAGTGAGAAACCCGTTCAGTGCGACTCTCATAACTGAAGATTGCCTTGATAATGCATGGATGGATGTACTTGATAACCAGAAGTGGGCATCAGCCGCTCGTGAAGTTGAGAACTACATATCACAGGACATCTATATTCTCGATCGCTCTTCAGACACTCTGATGACTATTGTTAGCGTAGGAGCTATTTTTGGAGCATTCATAGTCTATGCAATAGAAGGGATAAAGTCTAGAAAACGTGAGATAGCGCTTTTGAGATCTTTGGGATCCGAGAGAACGCTCATAATAAGAATACAAGCATCAGAGATGCTTGTCCTTCTTTTGATTAGTATTTTATTACTCGGACTATTCACACCTGTTCTATCAGTGAATTCGCTCCTAGCTGCAGTCAGAATATATGGTGGTGTAACATACATCTATCCTTCTCCGGTAACTATTCTTGCACCATGGTTTTTGATGGCGGTAATTCTTTCATTCTTTGTACTCTGTGTTGTAATCTTCATCGGACTTGTTGCAGGGTTAAGTTCACGAGTCAATCTTAGTGAGGCTCTAAACAGCACTTGGACAGAAGCTAGCCCATATGTGGAGGGAACATAATGTTTCTTATCTCTAGACTTACATCACAGAGTCCTCAGGTCCTAGCAACATTGATCATGTTTTCACTTTCAGCAGGAGTTCTAGGTGGTGTATTGTTCTATATAGATAGTACAAGCTCAAATGTACTTGAAGAAATGACTCAAGACATCTTAATCGATATGGAGGTTCGGTGCACTTCTGAGTTCTATAATGCGAACGTGACGACTATCGAGGAAATCGCAGATGTTGTAGATAACCAGAGTCTGGTGACTAGCACGGAAATAGTAACTATCATCGACAGTTGGGATGACGAGTTTCCTGAAAGCAGATTCAAGAAATACACATACCTTGGTGTGGATAATTCAATCTTTAATGAATTCCCAAAAGTATTCCAGCTGGTAACAGAGTCTGTAATTCTAAATGACACATCATGTTACCTGGAACAACATTGGGCGAGTTATCTTGGACTAGAGGTTGGAGATGTTTATGTTGCTGAAATGTTAGCTCCTGATGATAATTACACACTGCAGCGATATAATGCATCTTACTTGGTTGTAGGAATATTTACTACTAACGCTTACAGTAATCGACGAGATTCCAGTGGAAATCCAATTACATCACTTCGCATGGTCACAACTCGCGAGGGGCTTGCTTCAGAGTTTGCCAATGTTGGCTTAAAATCAGCAAACAATCTTTTCTTCAGTGTTTGGACTAAGTTTGATTCCAGCTTCATCATTCACGGCAGCCCGAGTCTTGTCGAATCTTCCTTATCGGATGTGAAAAAGAGGATAGAACAGCGTGTACTTCCCTATGCGAGAGTGACTGATTTCCAGATTCTAGGTATCGTCTATGGATACAACACTTGGGCGTCTACAATGACCGTTATTTCTCTGTCGTTTTCAATCCCGAGCATCGTTATGGGGGTGATGCTCTTATTTTACAACTCGAAACTGATGGATGACCGACATAGAAGAGACACAGGCACTTTAATCACGAGAGGATCGTCAGGATGGCAGTCATTCAGTTGGATCATATCCGCAGCTCTTGTAACTGGACTGATAGGTAGTGTCGGGGCAGTTATAACAGGTGCTGTCGCAGCTATACTCTCAGGTGGCGTAAGGCAGCTTCTCGTCTTTGGTGAAGAAGAACTATCAGCATTCAGTTTATTGCTTGAACCAACTTCGATTGCTATTGTCTTCGTCTTTTCCTTTATTGTTGGCTTGGCTATATCGTTACCATCAGCAATCAATGCACTTCTTATGACTCCAGATGAAGCTCATTCTGTTATCGAGAAACAATCACTAGCAGGAAAGGAATTGATTAAGACACCTGTCGCAGAAATCATAGGATTCATTGTATCTGGAATTCTACTATTTCCGCTTCTATCAACACTTGGTTCAGGAGGAGTTCCACCAACTGAGATGGTGCTGTTTGCGATTTTAGTCATAACTATGTTTGGTATCTTTATAGTTTCGATATCGAAAATCCTGTCAATACCAACTTCATTCGTCAAATCAAAAGTACTCAATCTATTCCATAGCGCATCGCGAGCTGTGGGAGTACGGATGATATCAAGGAATGCCATCTTAGCAAAAAAGAGCGAAGCTATGGGGGTCATGTTCATTGGGCTAGTATTTACCGCAGCTTTCTTTTCAACACTGTCATCAGCAACTGGTTCGAATCACATGGAAGAACTGTTTATGTATAATGTTGGAGCGGATATTGTAATCAACGTAAATGAAAACCTCAGAAATGTCACCAATAACATTGTGGATGAAATCAAAACCATTGAAGGCGTTAACAGTGCAAGCGCCTTACTGAAGATTTATGGTCGTGCTTTGTATCTTCAAGCGATTGAACTACATGAACCAGTTTTAGTTAACATGTCACTGCCGATTTATGCAATTGATCCTGCGAGTTGGATCCATACTGTTTTCCTATTACCATATTTCACAATCAGTGGAAATCCGTTTGAGTCAATCCCACTTATTGCTGCAAAAGAAAGTAATGTTGTAAGTTCATTCATGCCAGTACAACAATATGTGGCTGGACAACCCGTGTATAATAATTCAGTCAATGTAGTCATCCAAATCATTGACCAGGAATACCCACTTGATTGTACCATTGTGGATGTAATGTCTACTGATAACGCCATAAGAAGTGTGAGCTATTTCCCAGGAGAACCAGAAGTTCGTGATTTTCTTATAATGAATATTACTTATGTCCAGGCAACTCTCAACACGACTCGTGTAAACAAAATCTTTGTTGACCTTTCAGCTGATGCAAATTATACTAAGGTGATGGAAGATATCAGAAGCATAGGTAATTTCACTTCTGAAGAGGTAAGCTCAGCACAAGCAGACATAGATAAAGTTCTAGATTCGAGGACTGGTCAGTCGGTGTATGGAGTCTATACTCTAAACCTATTATTTTCACTCATTTACCTGACTGCAGGTCTCATGATTATATCGATAGTAAAAAATCGCCGACTTCAGAAGCAATTCTCAATACTAAGGGCACTTGGAACACCCAATTCCTCAATCATGCGCTCAGTCCTCATGGATGTAGGAGTGAGTATGATTCTTGGTATTCTGATAGGGTTGATTATTGGAATGTTCTTGTCTCTTTTATTGCTTCAAATTCCTCTTGCTTTTCTTGGTATTTCAGCAGAAATTGTATGGTTCCAACTCCCAGTCATCTTAGTCCTACCCCTTCCACTTCTTGTAGGAATTATTCTCCTGAGTTTTCTTTCAGCACTTACCACTACCTATATAGCTACAAAGAAGAGTCTTGAGAGCAACCTAGCGGATGATTTCAGACACAATGAATAGTTATCTTTTCAGCCTTTTGAGACAGGAAGAGTAAAAATCCCATAGCTCTTGATCATTTGGCGTTTTTGAAATTAACATCTGGAGTAATTCAAGTGCCTCGGGGTGAGCATTTCTCAATGAGTATAATGCTGCCAAATGACGTGCAGTGTGTTTGTCATTCGGATCTAGCTCCATCGACATTCGATATGCTTGTTCTGCTTCAGATAGCCTGCCCTCCTGTCTAAGAAGATCACCCCAAATAGTCCACGTCCAAGCGTTTGATGTATCGATATCAAGAGACTTCTCAATAGCATCGGCTGCATCGCTTGCACGATCAGACACCATGTATACTAAGGCTAATGCATTCCACATTGTCGTGTTTTGAGGCTCAAGCATCATAAATCTCAAGCATGCATACTCAACACCAAGTGATGGTTTGAATTCATGAGAGACCTCTGATCTATGAAGGGCTTCGTGAAAATGTCCTAGTATATTCTCATCTTCTATATCAGACTCCGACAATGTTCTTACACTTCCATCTTCTCATAGGCGTTCCATCACGGACCATCATAGTAAATCCTAGCCAGCTCCACCAGCAGTGTTAGCTCATGTTTCTCTTTCTCCTTGAGCTCTTTAGGCGTGTGCTTGGTTTCTGGCTTTTTTGCTTCTGTTGTCATTTTGTCTTGCATCCTACAGTCTGAATTTGACTGCAGTTTTGTAAATGATACAATAATATTCAAAATATACGTTCAATGTATCTAGACGATGAAAGGTCAGTAAATGATTGAAGAAACCATCAATTAGCTGGCTTTCGATTATTAAGTATTATAAGAGCTTATTTTTATTTAAAAGTGATTTATAATTGATTTTAATATATTGCTATGGTCAAAAGTGCAATAGAAGTACGAGAAAACTGCTAGTATGTTTCAAGGAGTTCGCTAATTCTCTGTAATGCAGGTTCAAGGTACTCTTTATCGCTGCCAAAGCCAATTCGAATAAAACCGGGCATGTCAAAGTGCTCACCAGGTGAAATGAGCACACTCTTTTCATCTCGGACTCGCAAGACAAAATCCAGCGAGTTGATGCCATCCTTCATTTTGATGAAACAGATTGCAGCTGCCTCAGGAGGTACCACGGTCATAAGATCTGAGTGAGAAGCAATCCACTTCTCCATGATAGCCCAGTTTCCTCGAATCACTTTTCTTGTCCGTTTCTCAATGGCAGCTTGAATTTCAGGCTGCAAAGCGAAGGTCGCCAACCAGTCACTCATTTTTGCGGGACAGATGGTTGTGTAGTCAGAATAAGTCCAGAGTTCCAAAGCAACTTCAGGTGTTGGACAGACAACCCAACCTACTCTGAGACCGGGAAGACCATATGCCTTTGACAAGCTTGAAGTAATCAAAGCCTTATCATAGAGTTTGTGCATTGATGGAGCTTTGTTTCCTTGAAGCTCCGCACCACGATAGATTTCATCTGATACAATCCATGCTTGATGTGCATTGGCGATATCAACGATTGAACTTAGGTCTTCATTGGATAAGATTTTACCAGTGGGATTGTTGGGTGTACAAATTGCAATAGCAGCAGTGTTTTTAGAAACCGCAGCTTTCAAGCCTTCAATATCTGGAATCCATTTGCCGCCCTCCATCTTGAGTTTGAAGGGGATCACCTTCCCACCGAGATTCTTCCAAATTCCGCCCATTTGCATATAATTGGGTACCATGAAAACAAGCTCATTACGCTCAGGATTTTCTCTGCGTAGCCACCATGTGGTTAAGAAGTTGGCTTCAGCTCCTCCTGATGTGGCAAGAATATGATCAGATGTTGTTCCACGATATTGATATGAGATTGCTTCGCGAAGAGGAATTGTGCCATTTGTCTGGGAATATCCAAGTTGGAGGTCGAGTAGGCGATTTTTCAAATCTTGTGTGTCAAGAAGATCTTTGACATGTAAAGGCTCGACTCCACTCTCGCTTAGATTGTAAGCAACTAGATGCTCCCACTCAGACTGGAAGCGTTCAAGCATGAAGCGTTCAAGTTTCATTGATATGGACACCAAACTTGTAAGCATGTAGAGTAACATAAGAACTCTACCATAAAGCTGTATCATTGGTGTATCAATTATTCAAATTTTGTGGAGCAATCTACATCAAGAATTGGTATCACATATCGTTGTATGTATCCAGTTTCAGAGTCGTATGTAACATTCTTGAGAGTGCTCCTGAATGCTGGATCGATGAGCTCCTTTTCAAATGACCTCGCAAAGAGAATGAGATGAGCACCTCGCCCAGTAATAAGAAGCATAGCGGTTTCAATTGTGTTGGAATAGGTCAGTTTATTGAGCCCCTCCATAATCTCATCTGCGATGTTGACAGCTGCCTCGTACACAACATCTTTTTCCGGATAACCCCTTGTATCATAGATCAGATATGCTGGGGTACGAGCGTTAAGTTGCGCCTCCATATCTTTTAGTGTATCATTTAGGGTATAAAACCACCCTAGAAAAATAACAAGTTTTGAAAAATCAGAATGAGTGTGCCCATGCCAGACACGGGCACAACTTCATTATAGGTTGATCCGCATGGCTGATGCTACGACCTCTACCTGTTATAGAGGTAGGCATAAGCCAGTGCTTCGGTGCTTTGAAGCTTCTTTCCGTGGTTTAGCTTCTTCTTATCAGTTTTTGCGAGTGCCATTACACTTCACCTCCAATCCTGCTCATCTTATCCGAGCATAGTCGTAGTACAGGGAATCAAGCGTTCTGAGTCCCGGATTTCCGTTCCCTCGACTTGCGAAGGACTCGTTGTTCGCTGTTTCACCAGCCATGGTTCTTGTATCTCCTCTCCAACTGCAGACAACCTCAATGTGTTGCTTACAGTTGTCACGTATTTTGTAATACTATTACAATATATAAGTATTATGGTTACTTATAAAGCGTACTAAAAAAGCACTGAACATATGCAAAAGAATATTAACAATAGTTAATGAACGTAAAGTAGTGATGAAAATGCTGTTACGCCAACAGAATATTTGCCTTAATATCGGGGAGAAAGCTCCCGATTTTGAGCTTTCTGACCAAGATGGACAAATTATACACCTTTCAGACTTCAAAGGAAAGCGCAATGTACTCTTAGCATTGAATCCTGGAGATCTCACTGATTCATGTAAGAATTACCTTCTACTATATGCAGACAACTTGACAAGATTTGAAGAACTAGATACTCAAGTCTTGGGAATTAATATGGATTCAGTTGCCAAGAATAAAGGGTGGTCGAAAAGTCTTGGTGGTCTCGGCTTTCCAATTCTGTCAGACCATGATCCACCAGGTAATGTTACTCTCAAATACGACTGCTTCGTATCAGATGAAGGCTATGGAAAAAGAGGAATCTTCGTCATCGATAAAAGAGGAACAATTCGCTATATTGAGGTCCAGTCAAGTAGTGCTGGAGCTTGTCCCGATGTGTTTCAACTGTTAGAAGTTCTTCAGAAAGAATAGACATTAAGAAAGAGGGTTTGGGTCTCATTGACCCACTGAGAATTAGATATCACCCTCTTCTTCAGGAGTTTTCCGAACACCTGTACAAATGGAGCTGTACTCTGTTAGTTTCCATTGACCGTCATTGTTCTGCTGGAGCTGCACCGGAGTGTCCATGTCCTTTCCACCACTATCAATGAAGATTTTCAAGCCCTTTCCATGTTCCTGTTTCTTAGTTACAGTCATGGTGAGTTGGTCATTGTTGATCCTGTAGCCATTTTGAGGAGTGCCGCCAACATAAGAGCGTGCAATGTTCTTATTCTGCTTAAATTGACCAATAAAGTACTTCGCGCTTCTACCAAGCTTCAGTCCAGAAGGAGATCCACTGTCCTCAATGCAATCTTTCTTTGACACTACAACTGTCATCATTGCATCAGCAAGGTCGGGATCTTTCTCAACATTTAGTGCGGCTATCAAATAGTACATTATCGTGTTCTCTGGTTTATTCGCATCATTTTCCCAATTAGCCTTGAATTTTGAAAATGATGTAATCATATTCTTGGTGACCTTTGTCATGTCAAATCACTCAGGTGTTTACTTTTCTAATATTCAAAAAGGTTGGGTTGTCAGATTATATCAACCAAAACACGATTGTCCCTCACGAGACCCCAAGCGAGGAACTCCAATTGGCTCCATCGTTCAAAGGCGATGTCAAGAAATCCTTTCAATTTACTGAAGTATAGAGTCAGTACAATACCATGTGAAACAACAAGGATATCCTTTTGGTGAAACATAATGTCTATCTTTCTAACTGCATCTTCGAATCGCTCAAGAGCTGAAGATCCAGACTCCCAGCCAACAACGTTTTCATCTAAAGTTGTTAGCGTCCTTTTAACACGATCTCGATATTCCTCTTCAGATAGAACTCCTCCGTGTTCGCGCTTAAGTTCGTCAAAACCGGAGAGTTGGTACATTTGAACATCTAGACCTTCAGCAAAGACCTCAGCAGTCTGTCGTGCTTTGGGTTCACTTGAGTAAATGATTCCATCTATTGAAGTGAATTTTTTTGAATTTGCAAGTTCTTTGGTGTGCAATAGTCCTTCACTTGTTATTGACCAATCCCTTGCAGGCATAGATAGATCTACCTTTGTTTTTGCATGCCTGAGGAAATAGATGGAATTGGTCAACCTTTAGTCCTCCATCAGCGCGATATTATACGTAAGGGCTACGAAATAATATGACTTCAAAAGGGGTGGACGACAATGAAGAATCAGTTGGGTGTGGTACTAATGGAAGAAGTACCAAGATTCTTCGCGGACGCCCACCTAGTTTCAGTAGGATTTCATGCTACTAAAGGATTCTTATCCACCAAAAATTCCAGAAAATTTCCTTTCTTTTGAATGTCAGCTTCTCTGGAGCCTAGTTTCTCAAAGATAATAGACTATTTCTTACCCATATTTTCTGTGAGGAAATACATTGGGAAAAATGGAAGATGCTAAACACCTAGCTTTACCACTGATTCGAATTCACTAACAAGATAGATTTTATCAACAGTGACTCGCATGATTGCACAATCTTCAGAGTTTACGAACTCAGTTAACGCTGGATGACGATGCAACAACATAAATGCATATTTTTCACGTTGAGGTTCTTCCATGTCCTGTGCAGAACCGACAATGGTTATTGAGGTTGTATCATTGAAGTCACTAGCCTGTGAGTCTCTATCATCAATCATCAGTGTGACTCGTGGATTCGCCACCATATTCTTGTATTTCAGTCTCTGACGCATTGTAGCAAAGACAAGTTCTCTGAAGTCATTGCTTATTGCAAAGCCAACAAGACATGAATATGGCTCATTATTGTTTGATGTACCAAGAACTGCAATTCTCTGTGAATCAAGAACCTTGCTAATGCGCTTCTTTACTTCAGGGTTGATATCCATCATGATTCCTCTCATCAATTACTGCATTTGCAAAGATGAATCCTTTGGAATATACTCGCCCGAAGATTAATAACAATTGTTAATATGTAAATAGATGTGAGTTTTATGAAAATGTTCCCGCAAATGAATGCAGAGAACTTGAATCGCGAAACCATGAAGTTACCATCTCAACTTAGAGGAGAGTTGAACCTTGTAATGGTTGCATTTCAACAGTGGCAACAGAGTGTTATAGATAGCTGGGTTCCTTTTTTAGAATCATTAGCAGAAATGTACAATGATTTTGATTATTATGAGCTTCCAACCATTCGAAAAATGAATGCGCTTTACAGGAGGTTTATCGATGGCGGAATGAGAGCTGGAATCTCATCAAGAGATACACGAGCAAGAACTATCACATTGTATATCGATAAGGACTCCTTCAAAGAAGCTCTCGATATTGTGACTGAAGAAACTATCTACTTGTATTTGTTAGATAAAGAGGGAAAAATTCTCTGGGAGTCTGAAGGTAAATTAACGGAAGAAAAAGCGGCTTCACTCGAAAGTGTTCTGCGAGAATTCTACGAACAATAACATTCAATCTTTGAAATCACAAGATTTGATATCATTTTTGACTCTGCTGGGATTGAAATGAATAATATTTTGGTTCTGGGTTCAACTGGATATGTAGGATCAAGGCTTGTTCCAAAATTGCTTAGTCAAGGATATCGCGTGCGCGCGGGGTGGAGAACAAGAAGTAAATTAGTAGAGCAACCTTGGAAAAATCATCCGAATCTAAATCCTGTTCGAGTTGATGTCTTCAATACTGATGAGCTAGAAAGTGCCATGAGAGATTGTGATGTAGTTTTTTATCTCGTACATTCTATGTATTCAGGAAAGGACTTCAAGGAAATGGACAGAACAGCAGCTAGAAACATTGCAACGATTTCAGATAAACTTGGAACCAAACGTATCATCTACCTGAGTGGTCTTGGTAGAGAAGAACACCATTTGAGTAAACACCTCCTATCTAGAAAGGAGGTAGACAGGATTCTCCGTACATCGAAAACACCAGTGACCACTTTACAAGCAGCCATGATTATTGGACCCGGATCTGCATCATTTGAGATAATGCGTTTTCTCGTCGATAGACTACCTGTAATGATAACCCCCAAATGGGTCAGAACAAAAACTCAACCAATATCGATTGAGGACACTGTGTTGTACCTTGTTGGATGTCTGGACAAACCAGAAACTATTGGAGAAACATTTGACATAGGCGGACCTGAAATCACGACGTATCATGATTTGATGAGAATATACGCGAAAGAGGCAGGACTGGCATGGAGAATTGTTTTTCCCATTCCTTTGTTGACACCAAGATTAAGCAGCTATTGGGTCGACTTAATCACTCCAATTCAAGCCTCAATTGCGCGTCCATTGATTGAAGGACTAAGCCATGAAACTATCTGCAGCGAGAATAGAATTAGGGAAATCATTCCGCAAAAACTCCTTACAATACGAGAGTCACTTCATCTAACATTATCAGATATAATGACCAAGAAAGTACAAAATAAGTGAAGCATGGCTAGGGTTACTCGAACCGTGAGATTGCCGCGGATTCTGTGGTCATGTCACTCACTTCAAGAATATCAGCATCTAGCTCTTCTATACCTTGATGAGCATAATATGTCTTGTAAAGAGATTGATAGAATCCTTTCATCTGTAGGAGTTCTTGATGAGTGCCCTCTTCTACTAACTTTCCTTTATCAAAAACTAATATCCTGTCGGCGTTTGCGATTGTACTGAGACGGTGAGCAATTACGATTGTAGTTCTTCCAGAGAACAACCGTTCCTGGGCTGTTTGTACAAGAGATTCAGAGTATGCATCAAGTCTACTTGTCGCTTCATCGAGAATCAATATCCTTGGATTAGCCACTAACGTTCTTACTATTGTAATCATCTGCCTTTGACCGGAGCTAATGTTTTTTCCTCCCTCCAAGATGCGAGAGTCATAGGCTTCCGGGAGAGTTTCTATAAACTCACACGCTAGTGTTAGATTACAAAGCTGCATGATTTCATCATCAGAAACATCAGGTTTGCTGTACTTTATGTTCTCCATGACTGTTCCATCAAACAGGTAGGGCTCTTGAGAAACAAGAGCGACGGAGTCATGAAGAGAACGAAGAGTTACTTTGGAGATATCTTGGTCACCAATCAAGATTCTACCTTCTTGAGGATCATAGAATCTGTTGATTAATGCTGTAATAGTAGTTTTTCCTGCTCCTGTGGCTCCTACGATTGCAACAGTAGTACCTGGTTCAATCTCAAAGCTCACATCCTTGAGTACTTCAGTTCCATCAACATATGAAAATGTCACGTGCTCGAAGGTAATCCCATCACTTAATTGCCTGAGAGGGACTGCATTGGGTACTTCTCTCAAAGTTGGTCTGGCATCTATAACATCAGATATCCTATCCATAGCGGCAAGAGAGGCTTGAATCTGGGCACCTTGTAGGCTAAGTATCAAAAGTGGGAACATGAAGCGTTGCACTAGTATAATTCCGAGGAACAGTTCTCCGATACTAAGTACAGCTGCAGTTCCGGTAGCCAATCCTGCTCCTACAAACAGAACAGCCGCTACAATAAACACACTCATTGCTCCAACAGTAGGAAAGAGAAACGTAAAGAATAATGTCAATCGGAAATTATGCTTGTATGATATATTATTGAGCTCGAGAAGTTGGTTGTTAGTTTCACGAACTCGATTGAATGCTTTTGCAATTTGAATTCCACTTAGGCTCTCTGCAATTTGACCAGATACCATACCATATGCTCTCTGTGTTGCGAGCATTGTTCTTTGTCCAACAGTTCCATAGAGGGCAGACATTACTATCACAACAGGTACCGTAATCAGCGATGTCATTGCAACAATAGGAGATGTAATCCATAAGACAATGAAGGTGACAACAAGTAGAACTACTTGGCTAGCAATATCCATCAATACCTCGAAACCTGTACTCAAATCATCAGTATCTGAAGTCACACGCGAAGTCACATTTCCACTTTGTTCACCCTTGTGAAATGAGAGATCCGCATCGATAAGGTGTGAGTATGCATCTTCCTGTACTTTATTGACAAAACCAGCTTGAGCTTTTGCAATCACTTGAATATAGAAGGATCCAGCAATCCATGATGCGAAACGTAATCCAAGATAGACAAGTGTGAGGGTGACTACAATATTGGCAGCACTAGTTGCAGCAAGTGTCGCATCTATACCTTGGGATAGGATTATTGGACTGATTGCATCAATAGCGCTTGCGAGTATTGCGAGAATTGCACCAGTTATGACAATCCTTCGGAAACCTGAGAAGTAACCTCCCATTCGGCGCAAAAGAAGTCCAATTGGGCGACTTCGTTTCTTTTTTCTTGATTCGGAATGCTGTTGATCACTCATCCCAAGACACCTCCTGCGTGTTGAGTAGCTTCAAGCATCTTTCGAGTTTCAGGAAGTTGTTCGAATATTCGTCTGTAATGGATTGATTCTCTCAAAAGTTTCTCATGAGGACCAAAAGCTATGAGTTGCCCCTTGTCTATTATCATCACTAGATCCGACTCTATTAGAGTCCTCAACCTCTGGGTCACAGTAATGCTGGTTCTGTTGACCATTGCTTCATCAAGTGCACGTCTCATCAAATACTCCGTTCGTGCATCAATTGCACTCGTGGAGTCGTCAAGAAGGAGAATTGAAGGATTATGGATAAGTGCACGAGCGATGGCAAGTCGTTGACGTTGTCCTCCTGAGAGAGTCATTCCTCGCTCGCCAATAATCGTGTCATATCCAGATGGAGTTTCCATTATGAATTCATGAGCTTGCGCCTTCTTTGCTGCATTGATGATGGCTTCGTCTGAAGGATTATCGCACCCATATGCAATATTTTCTCTAATAGACATCCTGAAGAGAAATACATCCTGTTCTACCAATCCGACTGCTTTCCTTACAATCTCAGATGGCACATCACGAAGATCAGTACCTCCGATTGTTACTCGTCCTTCACTAGGATCATAGAAGCGAAGAAGCAATTTCAGTACTGAGCTCTTACCTCCACCGGGTCCACCAATCAATGCAACTCTTGATCCGCCCGGTATTCTAAAACTAACATTTCTTAGAGCATTGGTTCCTTTTCCATTCGAAACAGGATATTGAAATGATACATTCTCGAAAACTATGTCCCCCGCTAAATCAGCCAATCTATCAGAAATCTCTGGTTCAGTCAGAGGGTCTTGCCAGTTAAGAAGGTCAATAATTCTTTGTGCATCCACAAAAGCTCCTCGTATCAGTAGAATATTTCTTGGAAACATGAAATTCTGCGCATCTACCGCAAGGAGTAAAGTGAGAATCTGAACCAAATCGCCAACAGTAATTGTATTGGAAAGAAGTAGAATTGATCCATAAAGGAAAGATCCCGTTGTGATTAGAATGAGTATCAACTGAGGATAGAAGAATGCAGAAAGACGACCTTCGTTCTCAACAGATTGAGCATATTTCAAACTTGTATCACTGAACTTCTCCTTCTCTCTCTGTTCAGACCCAAATGCACGGACTACTTCAATTCCTCTAAAAACTTCTTGAGAAACTGATGTCAGATTTTCCATGCGCTCAGCCCTCAAACGCCTAACTGGCTCTACTATCTGCGCATATCGAAACGCGAAGAACAGATAAACTGGTAAACCAAGGATCATAATGAAGCCAAGAATTACACTGAAGGTCCATAGAACATAGGCTGTAATACTATAAGCTGCAAATGAGCCAATTATCATTCTGAGTCCAGGATTCAGAGACCACCTTATCCAATTGATATCTTGCATTGAGAGTGACAAAAGTTTCTTGCTGTCAATTTGATCATGAAACGCCATGCTATGATCTTGTAAGGATTCAAACAGCTCCTGTCTTGCATCACGTTCCCAACCTGTAATAACAGCTGCCCAGGAAACACCTGCTATGAAATTGAAAGCAAGATAACCAATACCAATTAAAACAATCATCCAAGTCAGAGATACAAAGTTTTGGCTGAATCCCTCAAGACGTAGAATATCAATTGCTTGACCTACAACAATGAAGGGGAGTGCGACGAATAATGAAGCTATGACTGTTAGAACAAGTGCCCCTAGAGTAAGAAATGGGTGTTTTCGTATACCTGATAGGATGTACTCTGATGCACTTTGATATCTAGGATGTCCTTTCGCTTCCATCGCGTATCATCTCAAAAAGCCCAAAAAGAACCAAATTTTATTAACTATTGTGAATATATAATGTTTTTGGAAGGACTCCAAACTTAAACTGGCGGACCAGCAACACACACTACAACAAATCTGCAAGATGAAAGGAGTGATCGTATTCTTTGCTATCTCCCAAGAACTCAACTAGGCTTCTTTACTAAAGGGTTGCAGTTCAGATGCCACAATCTTAGCCGTGAAGGGAAAATGATCCAGCTTTGGTTCTAGAAAACATAGACAGAATTTGAAATCATTAATCATTTATATGAGTAGTAAAAATTTCTAACATACATCTGACATTACAGTCGATGTGGAGGCGAGAGTAAGTTGACGGTTTCGAGTGTTTTGAAATACACATTTCTTCTGCACTTCTTAGTGAAACTATTCTTTGGAGCCGCATTCTTCCTAATCCCTGATGTATTCCTTGGGATGACAGGATGGCCAATAGAGATGTCTGTGGACCGAGTGTTTGGAGCAATGTTCCTGGGCATTGCTATCTTGGCACTGCTTGGCTTCAGGGCAGATTCATGGGAAAAAGTAGAGATTGTTGTTATGGCAGAGCTGGTTTGGAATCTCCTTGGCGTGATTGCCGTAATCTGGGGTATGGTTACAATGACTCTTCCAGGTATTGGGTGGATTTTCGCAGGACTGTTTGGACTGTTCTTCATACTGTTCCTATATTCATACGTAACTAGGTGATA
>JAEORI010000301.1 GCA_016840965.1 Candidatus Thorarchaeota archaeon
CTCTTTGCCCATGCTTGCACCTGCCGCTGCAGGATGTCCTCCACCATGGGCGTCTTCTAATTCAGGCAATATAGTATTGAGTACCTCGTTTAAATCGACTTTGAGACCTCTTCTACGAAGGCTCATATCGACTTCATCTTCATCCGTCTTGGCGCTAATTCCAATATTCGAATCAGTCAGGTATGCTGCAAATTTCGCGGATTTTCCTCTGTAGCCTCGGATAGGCATATCTAGAATATATCCAATTCTTCCGAGTTTTCGAGCATTTTCCTTTACATAACCAAAGACATCATTTTCAATCCGTGTTGCTTTCATGGCAAGTTTCACAATCTTGCTCATCGCACTCGGAGATATACCAGATGTGAGATTCTTTACGAGATTTTTTGCCTCTCGTTGGTAATCAATTTCTTGAAGACATTGTACAAGTAAACCAGCCTCAAGATACAGTGTTCGTTTATCATAATTTTCGAATTGATTCCGAGCAAAACTTGTTCCATCGCAATAGTCTCCAATCGCACCGTATAAAGCAAGTCGAAGTGCGTGTTCAGGTAAATCATCCTGAAATCGTCTATACACAAGTTCGGCTGCACAGGGACCTACCTCATGATAGAGATTAACTCGCTTCTTGAGTTCGTTCTGGTATTTCTTGCTCATAGGATGATGGTCCGTCCAGTATATCTCAGTAGACTCAGGAAATCTGTCCAGGGCGTTTAGTATTGTAGGAAATCGTTTCTCATTGATGGCGATATCGCTCACACTCACTTTGGAGGGACGATTTTTGGCAACTCGAAAGAGATCATTATGAATTTGAGAGGGTCTTGAGAAATAGAACTGTGAATCAGGAAATTCAAGCATTGCTATAGCTCCTGATGTAATGCCATCCACATCCCCATGAGAGAGTACAACAGATTTCATAATTCTGCACCTATTGGGATATCACGTCTTGTAGGTATCTTCTAGCGCTTTATCCCATTCGTCCTTGCCATCTCCTTCAGCAGTGCGTTTTTTCTTTGCCTTCTCTCTCTCCTGTCGAGCCTTCTTAGCAGCTTTTCGTTTTTCTGCTAGCTCTCTCTTGCGTTGCTTCATCTTCTCCTTTTCTTCACTGGTCAGCTCCGGTTTTGCAACAACATCTCGAGATGCATTCCAACTGATTATCATAGCAACAAGCACGAATAAGAATAGAATAGGTGTCATGAAGAAGACAAGTAGTTCAGGTTGAAGTATCTCAACGCTGTTTTCAATGCCTGGAGGGAGATTCAAGAACGCAGTAAAGAAAGCTGGATTCATAAAAATAAAGGAGATTGTTAATACTCCGATGAAGCGAAGAGCAGTTCCTGTAATTGTTGAAGTGATTACGTATGTAGAGGATGGTGCAGCCGCTTTTGCAGTAAGTTCGTCGCGTGCAGATGGCTCATTAAGTAGTAGGTCATCTACAAAGATCTGAAGCCGACGAACATCGGCAATTGCATCCATATTCTCAATGACTTCTTTATCTCCGACAACACGACGTTCGATGGCCTCACGTACAAAGGAGAAGGCAGTAGCCCCTGAAGTTCTACTCATGGCAGTTGTACTAATTCGTTCCCCTCGTTCAATCGCATCTTGCTTTCTCATAGTTCGCCTGAGAGCAAGCAGCTGTTTCTTGAGTGTTTCCTCTCTATCTTCTACAGGTTTTCCAACGGAATGGCTGTAGATCATCTGGTAGCTGATTTCGAGATATGCAAAGGAAACCAATGCCAAGACTTGTACTGGGCTTACCAAAAATACTGTGAAATCCGAAGGGAATCCCTCTGTGAAGTTTGGTATCTGTGTAATCACTCTGAATGTCCCGAATATCAAAATCGATTGAATAGCGATGAAGGCACCGCCAACATATTTGTGCTCCATTCTGAAAAGTGATTGCAGAAAGAGTGCAACCCCTACGCCAGCACCAAGGAAATACATGAAGGTAAAGGAATACTCACTAATTATGAACCAAATATCCCCGATATGTGCAAAGAAACTGAGGAATACTTGATCAACGCTTGTAAAAGGCCCTGAAACTCCATAAGGTTGCATATACCACATTTTCAACAATTGCGTGTTATACAGACCTACGAGAGCTTCCCCAGGTGCAAAACCTGTAAACGGTGCTGCTAGTCCAGCCATAACAAGTGACCCAATAAAGAAGAGCACCATTGAAATCAACCGAAATACCGTGACAATGAAAATATACGGGGAGTCCCAATCCCAGTAACCAGACATAGAGAAATAGACTAGGTAACACATAGCGATGAAGGTAACAATGGAGAGAATTCGCAATATCCATGTGACTGTTCTCAAAACATTGCGACCCCCTTTTGCTTTGCCGCTTCGTATTGCTTGATTATTGTTGGGAGAAAATCTGCAGGGCCAACATTAACCACAGTTATACCAAACCGTGCTAAAGCTCGAGTGATTTTCTGTCTACGTTCCCACAATTCTTCAGATACGGCTTCAGATAGGACTCTCTCAACAGGACCAAACTGACCGACGGGAGCTTCGAACCATGGTCCAAAGGGACTAATCACCATGGCCTTGTGGCCATTTGCAATCACAGACTTCATTGCATTCAGTAGTGGAGCTGGAGACTCCTCAAGGTCTGTTAGCCATATTATTAGTGAGCGCTTCTTTGTCTGCTGAGTCACATAGCTAATCGCAGTTTCATAATCACTCCATCCTCTTGGCTCAGCGATAGCTAATGATTCCAATAAATCATACATATGATTTGGACGAGTTGATGGAGGGACATAAGCATGTACAACATCACTGAATACGCAGGTACCGACAAGATCC
>JAEORI010000041.1 GCA_016840965.1 Candidatus Thorarchaeota archaeon
GGAGAACCTTCATCAGCACTACTCCGAATTAGTCACACAATCTTTGTGTGGACCAACTAATCTATCTAGCTGTTAACTGCACAGTAAGGATGTGTTTGAGGTTGATAACTTGACTGACCCTGCGTGTATCGATTTACCAGTAAATGTCAGAGACCGTGACATTTTCCATGATATAGAGGGTCGTGTCTTTGTTGTTCTTGGATACATCCAGCCATCTGACCGGATACTCTCATTCCTCAAGTATGTGCCCGATTCATCAGGAGAATGGCAATCTGGTGACATCAAATACAAGAGGATATTCTGGGGCAGTGTAAGCTCAACTGTCGAAGGCATGAATGTTCTCCCCTCTGACTACATAGTTGAAGACAGTCATTTTGGTACTAACCTCTTAGAGCCTCCTCGTGAGATTGTTGCAAAATACTTCAGTCCTGAGATTAGACTAAGAGAAATCTTGAACATTGGTCCCACTGACCCACTGGAGGAACTAGTGAAACGTGGAGCTGACACGCTTCATGATGCTCTAGGTATCTCTTATGATAAACTTGGAGTTGCAGGAAGCATATTGTGGAAAGGACACAGCCCTGAAAGATCGGATGTCAATATGAATATCTATGGATTTGATTCCTCATGGATTCTGCATAATAACTACGATTTGCTCATGGATGGGAGAATGGGTGCACGTCTTCGCGAACTTGCAGACTGGCAGCATGCTATGGATAGGGTCCATGCCCGGGTTCCGATTATGAAGTCTGAAGATTTACAGAATCTGTTTACTCGAAGAAAAGCCCTATGTTTAGATGATGTGTGCATTGGAATAACGCCTATTCTCTTACCAGATGAAATTCCCATTCAACATGGTGATGAATCATACTCTGTGATAAGCGTCAAACCAATGTCAATCACAGTAGAGATCCATAGAGATGAGTTTGGTATCTTTCATCCAGCAATCTATGAGGTACAATCACCCCCACTTGATATGCTCGATGGCGACTCTGTGAGTCGAATTATGAATTATGATGGTGCTTTCGGAGGACTCCTTAGAACTGGAGATAGGGTAGAAGTCACCGGAACTCTTCAAAGAGTTACTCCTACAAACGGAACCTCATCGTTCTACCAGATTATGGTGGGAACCAAATCAGGAGCTGGCAAAGAGTACATTCGGCTACTCTCATAACCAGCAATCACAAGTGTCTTAGGTCTAGAGGTATCTCTTCAAGATGATGTCAACTAAGAAATGCTTCCTGAAGATTGATGCACGCCACGGAGAGAGCATCAGGAAAGCATTACTTGAGCACAACCTTCTCGACACTGATTATAGGATATTATCACAAGATGGGGTGCTTATCATACCACTCCGTCAAGGCTTCAATGAGGAACTACTCTGTAGTATTCTTGGATCCATTGATTATGAAACAGGAGAGATGGAATTCGAGCCCCTTTCTCATAGCCCCAAAAGCTTAGCTGAAGCTCTTGAGAACTATCTTACTCCAGAAGAACTTGAACTCGTCCCTCGGTCCTATGATTTGATTGGAGATATTGCGGTACTAGAGATACCTGATGAATTATCAAAACATAAAGAAATCATTGGGAGAGTGTTCCATGAGGTTCACAGGAATTTTTCCACAGTCCTTGCAAAGAAAGGCGCAATCTCAGGAGCCACTAGACTCAGAGAGTATCAGTGTCTATCAGGTGAGGACAAGACTGATACAATTCACATAGAATATGGCTGTCGTCTTGCTGTTGACCTATCCAAGGCTTACTTTAGTCCAAGATTGCTTGAAGAACACAATAGGATAGCCCAACTTGTAAAAGATAACGAGTTTGTAGTGGATATGTTCTGTGGTGTCGGATCCTTTCCGATTCACATAGCTAGACAAAGGAGTGCTCACATAGTCGCAATTGACATCAACCCTGATGCAATCAATCTTCTCAACAAGAGTATAAAATTGAACAGACTAATTGGGACTATCGAGCCAATAGTTGGAAACGCAAAAGACTACTCCCAAACCCATGTTGCCAATCGAGTCATAATGAACCATCCCTCCGGTGCTTTTGACTTCGTTTCAGATGCGTGTCGCATCCTGAAACCTCGGGGTGTGTTGCACTACTATGATTTTGTAGGTGGCGATGATCCAGAGGGAACTACTACGGACAGACTATCGAAACTTGTTGAAGATGCTGGACACTCTGTGATCACAGTCAACCTTGTGAGAAGAGTGAGAAATAGTGCACCATATGAATTTCAAATCGTCATTGATGCGACTATTGTGTGATATAGATTAACTCGCAATCGACGACAGCACCAGGTTTCTTTAGTCTGTCAACAAACTCACGGCTGAGGTCTGAAGCAGCTTTGTCAGCATTCACCATGACTGTCCGTCCACACTCATAGGAGCTTTTCCTGGCGACCATGCTTGTTGAGTCTAGATAGAGCAACCCGGGACTTCCAGTTCCAGAAACTTCCTCGGACTTTCCGTCAACACGCATCTTCAGAATTATCTTGGTGCTTGATTTAGACGCCAATCTCTTTATCTCAGAGTCCAAATCGCCTAATGCAATATCTGCGCAGACTCCCACAATACACGTTCCCTGCTTTGTGAGGTGCTTTTCTGTGGTCAACTCTACTGTTGTTTTATGTTTTCCAACAATGTTTTCATGACCATATGCCTTGAAATGGACTCTCTGCATGGATATTGTATTGCGCTCAAGCCTTTTATGAATGCATATTCTTTCTATATATGATTCACATGCCCGATGACCGTTTCAAGAAAACCATTGATGACTTAGTTCGTCGCCTTAGGAATAATGGTTACATCAAGAGCGATGAAGTTGAGCGAGCTTTTAGGGCTGTGCCAAGAGAGGAGTTTGTACATCCTGACACTCGGAATTATGCATACCGTGACTCACCACTTCCAATAGGACTAGGTCAGACAATCTCTGCTCCTCATATGTGTGTGATAATGTGCGAAGCTCTTGACCTGAAACCTGGACTCAGAGTACTCGAAGTGGGTGCAGGTTCAGGATATCATGCAGCTCTCTGTGCTGAGCTGGTCGCACCTAAAACAACTGACACTTCTGGCCATGTCTACACCTTGGAGATTGTTGCGGGACTGATTGACTTTGCAAAGGGCAACTTAAAACGCACCGGGTATGACGACAGGGTCACTCTCATCCATACTGATGGTGGCATAGGACTGCCTGAGTATGCCCCATTTGATAGAATTCTTGTTGCCGCAGCCGCGCCCTCTATTCCAGAGCCACTGATTGAACAGCTTGCTCTTGGCGGCATCATGTTGATTCCAGTGGGCGGTAGGGGCTTCTTTCAAGAACTCCTAATGGTCAAAAAGGATGAAAATGGGAAAGTGACCCAGAAGCACTGGGGCGGTGTAGCATTTGTTCCTCTTACAGGTAAGTATGGACATTAACTCAAGTGGCCATATGCAGCGGAATCACTGTCAGAGTGATCTTATCATTATCAACAAGGCTGAGTGCGTCCCTGATGTTGATTGCGGCTACAACTTCCAGAATCTCCTCGCTATGATGTGTGCGCTGAGCGATAACAACAGCAGCTTCAATTTTCTTGTTTACTTTTACTCGATAGCATATCACATCACCAAATGTGCGCCCCTTATGGGTGAAGCCGCTCAATACCAGTGGCGGAGTGTTCTTCATTCTACCAATTGCCTTTCGAGAATCTTCATCTGATATCTTTACGTTTAGAGTTCCTAAATGGGGTTTAAACCCAAGAGCAGCCCTCAGTTTTGATGAATAAATGTCGACATAATACGCCCCTTCTCCAAGACCTGTAACAATAGTCCCTTGTATCACAATCTCGTCTTCGGGAGTGGTGAATGCTATCTCTAGGTTTGATAGAACATGTAGTAGCTCCTCGCGTCCTTTATCCGTTATCTGAAGTATCATCCCATCAGCAGTATGAACTCTGTTCAAATAGCCCTGTTTAACGCATTGTGAAACTCTCCTTGAAGCTGTCTGCTGACTGACTTTCAGAATTTCACCCAACTCACGGGTGGTGATTGTTGTCTTATCGTGAATTGCTCCTTTATTAGCGAGAGAATACAATGTAAACCAGATATCCGGGATAATCATCATGATCAGTCCTTCAAATGCTCTCTAAAATTATCGAGTTTTTTCATCAGCTTACTTTGCCCAGAGGCTCTCGTAATGTCGCCTCTAGTCCGCTCAACCAGAGACCTTCCAACATCACATTTTCTTCTAAGATCCGGAACCAACGCAGTTGGATAGTCAAATGTCTGCAGTTCTTCAAGAATTTCCTCCATAACCTCAAGGATGGCTTCTGCTCTCTCAACATCATCGTTACGTAAAAGGTCTAAAGCAGCTCGTCTGAGTTCACCTATTGTATCTGCAAGACCATTCAAGTATGCTCTCGATGGGATGTTATACTCATCAGGGGGCGTGAATGTGCCATCTTTTAACAGAGAGAGCAAATTTACAGCTTCTGTCAACTCCTGATATGCTACATCAAGTCCCCTTGACTTTAACATGAAGTCGCTATTAGTTAGTTCGTGGGTAGCTTCAATAATGTACTGATTTGCCTCAGAAATTAGGCTTCTGGCCTCATCGAATCTTCCTCTGTGTGTCATCTTAATGGACTCGCTGCACTTCCGAACTGCTTGACGTCCAAGTGATAATGTCTTCTCACGCACAGAATCATCGGCTTCAATCTCTTCCCGCTGTGGTCTGAGAACATCTGATAGTTTCATCTTACTCGCCTCCGAGTCAATCATAGCTTCTTAATTTGTTTGCTGCGTGATAATAATGTGACCCGACTCTCAACTTGTTCATTGAGAAAATAATACCCTGTTAATGTGGCTAGGCTCTCGGAAAATGCACGAATCTCTCGATGGCTTGGCACATTGGTTTGATTAAGCCGTCCTCTCGATGACCCTAGAAACATGAAACCTTTCACTTCAATGAAATCAGGTTCTCCTATATCGATGAGGTCTGCATATGCCCTGACATCATGCATGTTTCGATTTGCAACCATTGTTAATCTATTGACGGTTCTAGTACTAAGCGACCGCAACATTTCCTGTGACTCCAGAATACTATCCCATCCACCCTTAACCCCAGGTCTACATAACTTTCTATAGGTGTCGTCATCTGGCGCAGCTAGTGTGACATAGAGCTGCGTCGGTAGTGACATAGTTGCCAACACATCTGGGTTGGTTCCATTAGTCACTAAAAATGAAGTCATCCCTCTCTGATGAATCTCATCGATGAGGTCGCTAATCAGAGGATCAAGGGTTGGTTCCCCTGCTAAAGAAATCGCTACATGTTTTGGATCTCTTGCTTCTTTGTACTTTTTCTCCGATACTGATACACCAATCTCAGGGTTGTACCCTCCAAGTGACCTTAGGTTTGCCATCAGTACTGCATCCATGAGCTCACTGACAGGCATTACATCTTCTTTAGTCACTTTGACTTGATTCCAGCTAACACTAATGTCTTGAGGAGTAACTCGCCAGCAGAACTCGCAATTTTGAGTGCACTTATCCACGACTGGAGTCATCTGGAGACATCTATGCGACTGGATACCATAGAATTTCTCCTTGTAACATGAAGTGTTATGAAGTAGCGCTTTCTTTTGCCATTGACATGCTTTGTAGGCCCCCCTTTTGCCAAGTAGGTGATACCCTTGTTTCTCGAGCTTATTGCTCAATTCAATTGGCATGTCAGAGGTCAAACTGAGTCGTGGGCATGTCTATTGCATTTCTTATCAGGCTTTGGCAATGTCCAATCTCGACTATGGCTTACGTGAAGAGAGGTCCTCAGCCATGGCTTCTTGTGCGCTCCAAGACCCTGTCAGAAGTTTCTTTCTTGATAACTCACCAAGCAACTTTCTACTCTCTGAGTCAAGTCTTCCCGGCGCCTCATTCTCAAATGCGCTTCCAGGAAGTGGCATGAAAACATGTCCATGCGTTTTGGCTCCCATCTCAGCTAAAGAATAACAGAGGTCAATACTCTCTCGCAGTTCTTTCTGTGTTTCACCCGGCAGTCCAAAAATCATGTCTACATGCGGGATGAACCCATTATCCAGAATAGTGTCAATTGCTGTTAATCCTTCCTTGACAGTATGATGGCGATTTGCCAGTTTTAACACTCGATCACTGCTAGATTGAAGACCAATTTGAAGGGTCTTGTTAGCTACATAGACCTGCATCATCTCAAGGACCTCTCCAGTAACAAACTCAGGCCTTATCTCCGAGGGAAATGCGCCAAAGTATATTTCATCCAAGCCCTCAATTTTGGTTGCTGATTTCAACAAATCTTCAATCTTTTCTGCTTCCAGACTTCGTCCTCTCCCACCATAGGAAAGAGCATTTGGTGAAAGAAACCATGTTCGATTAAATCCACGATTTTCAACAGCTCTAGTCAACCAGTGAATAACACTGTCGATAGAGCGGTTTCGCACTCTCCCGCCCGTCAGAAACGGAGTACAACAGAATTTGCAGGTGTATGGGCAGCCGCGTGTGACTTCAATTGGCCCCACAATATTCATCCCAAGAGCAAATGGAGGATGAGCATCAAGATTGACTGGTTCTAGGTCTTTTGGTTTTGGACAACCCTCAGTCGTCTTTCCAACCACACCTAAAATCTCAACAGGGTCTTTATCATTCATCAGGTACCGCAAGAGATCAGGAAATGTTCTTTCACCCTCTCCTACAATAACGTAATCAAAACCATTCTCAAGAAGTTCTAATGGTCGAGCACTAGCATGAGCACCTCCGCCAACAATGATGATTGACTCACCAAACTTCTCTCTTACATCTCTGACTTCTCTATAGACGCGATTGGCCTGTGTGCTCATTACCGAATGAGCAATTATTGTGGTACCACTTGTTACGCTTTTCTGTATCATTTTGGTGCTTATCTTAGTAGGTGCCTCCACTGCAAGCTCAGAGAGTCTATGGTCAGTTTCAATAGCACCAACAAGGGCAGCTAAGCTATACCTTGATGAAGGATGGGCACTAAAAAAGAGGGTGTAGGAATCCAATTGTTACACGCGCTCTAGTTTACAACTCGCTCAGCAACACCGCTTTTTGTCACGCTCATAACACGGATGTCACCGCCTGACTGAGCGTCCCTTGCGATACCTGCTTTCACTGCATTTATTGCAATCTCTTCAGCTTCTCTCACAGTCAGGGTTGGCTTGTATCCATCTTCAAGGACACCATATGCAGGTGCTGTTCCTGATCCTGCTGCTGTAAATTCGTCTGGAATTAGAGACCCTCCCATATCCAATGTGAAAAGCTGAGGTCCGTCAGCATCGACTCCAACCACAACAGTTTGAACAAATAGTGGTGCCATGCGTCTTGCATAGAGCGTATTGGCTAACATCTTTGAGAGCGCCTTCACAGTGATTTCCTTTTTCTGATTTAGCTCATAGAGTTTGATTTGAGCTTTTAATCTGTTAACCAGCATCTGATAATCCGAAGTGAGACCTGCGGATGCCAGAACTATGGTATCTGTGAGTTTGAATGCTTTAACACCCTTGTCGGTCAAGACAAACGTGCCCCAAGTGATTAATGAGTCAGTAGCTACCACTACCCCATCACTGCACTTTATTCCGACAACAGTTGCACCAGTTGGAAGTGACATTATCAATAAGCCTCCAAAGCGGGAGTTCGTCTATGTTGGTCACGTCCGCTCGTTTTAAAACGTTTGCGAACTGTCCTATCTTGTCCTGATGGAGCTTGATTAAAATGAAACGACTCAATCCCTTTGCAAATATACCTACTATAATGACAGCAGAGGAGATTATCGAGTTTGCTCACAATCGGTCCACCAAAATAAGTATGAAAAGTTCACTTCGAATGAAGAAGATTGAACGTAGTCGTATCAGAGAAGTTGCCAGACTGCAAGAGTTCACAAAGCAGGTCAAGACTAAGCTCTCAGAGGCTGTAGAACAATTCCCCTCTGTTGAACGACTGCATCCTTTCTATGTCGAGCTATCTGAAATCTTAGTGGGGAATGATAAATTAAAACAATCCCTGGGTGCAGTCTACAATTGTATTCCTCCAATTGATGATATTACAGACAAACACTTACAGGCTATCAAACTGGCTGATGATTTTCGTCATATGAAGAAATCAAGAAGTGCTGCAAAGGGAAGAATTTCCTCAATACTCCGAGCAACAGCGCCAAATCTGGACTTTATAATCGAAGCAAAAAATATTCTCTCCAAACTTCCAGGGATTACACCAAACTCTCCGACAATAGTGTGCGCAGGATTTCCAAATGTAGGAAAATCAACACTTGTGAAAGCTGTTTCAACAGCTGAACCAGAGATTGCATATTACCCCTTCACTACAAAAAGTGTGATTGTCGGACATTTGAAAGTGGACAATCATAATGTACAGATTGTGGACACTCCTGGTATCCTTGACAGACCAATGGCCAAGCGAAACGAGATTGAGCGCGAGGCTATTGCAGCATTGAAGTATCTCGCAAATGTCATCATATTCATGATTGACCCCTCTGAAGCATGCGGGTGGACATTTGATCAACAATTGAATCTATTGAATGAAGTCAAGAAGATGTTTCCAATAAATCCCCTTTTGATAGTCTTGAATAAGATTGACATTACTCCCCCTGAAAAGCTCGAAGAGGCTCGAAAGATACTGCCCAATTGTCACGAGATTATAGCATCTGAGGGAGTCGGTGTTGAGAAACTGATTAGAAAAGCAGTCGAAGAAGTCGATCTGATGTCACTTCAGGAGTCCATTGATGATTATCTTGCATCTCTATCAGAGCGATAGCCCCATACCTTCTACGAGAATAGTACCAGACTCTCCCGTTTTGCCCTGTAATTCAACTCTTGTTCCTAGAATTTGTTTCACGGCCCAGATGTTTGTTGTTAGATGAGAGGTAATCTTCGTCACACCAATCTTACTTGTTCCTTTTGCTACTGCAAGATAGGGGATGAGCATGTCACAAAGATGAGAATCAATTGTCATTCCTGTCGAAACTTCAGCCACAAGTTGAGAAGCTGCATCACGTCCAACATCTTCAGCACTCTTTCCACGTTCACCAAGTGAATCTGCTCCTATCCTGAATCCATACTCTGATTCAGCCCAAATCACAATACCACTTCCTGGCCCAAGATGTTTGTCTCTCTCTTTACTATATGACTCCCGATCAATGTGAGGCTCGACCTCTAGATTTCTGTGAATAATATCTCCTGCAGCAATCGCTTGTCTTTCTGCAACATGCCCGGGCAAACGCACACAATGGGATATTCCGCCTACACCGATGAGCTTACCAAATTGAACCCTCTCAAAGGACTTGATGCCATCTGTAGGGATTACATCACAAGTGACATACCCACCTCCTCGAGGATAATGCCCACGTCTTTCTTGGATAATTTCAATTTTCGACCCCAATATTTCTAAAGTGGGTACAAAGACATTCTGCAAATAGTCGATCGGTGGACTCCATTTCACATCGGTTCCACCACGTAGTTTGAAACTAACAGGTTCCGGAGATAATACAGCAGGTGGGAGTGCAGCTTGAAGAACTAGGGAGATTGATCCAGCAGTACCCACATCATAATTCACATTTCCACCTCTATGTTGACGCGGCACAAATTCTACATCTGCACTCCCAACCTCCAGACCCTGAATTTTTGCATCAACGATTTTTCCAGTGACCTCAATTCCAGCAATATGTTGATGTTTGAGACCTGGTTTTGGTCTGCCTGCGCGAATGTTAGAGACTCGGATTGGCTTCATCGTCAGTGCTGACAGAGAAACTGCAGTTCGTAGAATCTGACCTCCTCCCTCGCCATATGAGCCATCAATCTCAATCATACATAGAACCCAGTGAGTAATCTATCAATCCCGTTATGAACTTCTTCCTTCAGGCTCATCCTTCGTCCAAGTACTAACCCTTATTTGTCATATGAGATACATCCAGAGCGGTTACAATGCGGTCATTGTTCATTGGGCGGTTTCAGCCAATCCATATAGGCCATATTCATACAATCAAGCAAATCTTAGCAAAGGACGAAGACATAATCATAGTCGTTGGTAGCTCCCAATACTCACACACACCTGACAACCCTTTCACCGGTGGTGAGAGAGTGATGCTCATTCGACAGGCTCTGATTGATGAGAAGCTTCCCCTTGAACGTATCACTGTAATCCCTCTATCAGACATCAATATTCATCCACTCTGGGTTAGTCATATGCGTTCTTTTGTACCCTATTTTGACAAAGCTTACAGCCACAATCCACTCGTCAAGAGACTATTGGAAGATGGCGGCATCAAGACCGATTCAACAAAATTACTTGAGAGGTCAACATATAGTGCTAGCCATATCCGTGATTTGATACGATGGGGTAACGACGAATGGGAAACTCTTGTCCCTAAAGGTGTCGTTGAACTAATCAAGAACTATAAACTCGATGAGCGAATCCGAGAAGTCGGTGAAATTCGCACGAAAAAGTAACTTTTCTTGTCCAATCCTTTAAATAGCCACTACAAAAACAGAATCTTGGTGAATATCAGTGCTAGGTGAATGTGTTCCGAAACTTCATTAAACAACTTATTCTCAGTCCTAGCCAATTCCATGCATTACAAACAAAGCAGAGGATGATATCATGAGCAACGAAAAGGATGAAACCAAACTAGCAATCTTTGACATGGACAAAGAGAACAATTTTCCCGATTGGTATACTGAAATCTGTCGAGTTGCTGAACTTGCAGATGTCAGATATGGCGTGAAGGGATTCACACCATTTCCACCCTGGAGCTTCATGAGCATGAACCTGATGTTTGAGATCTTGGAAGAAGTCCTCCAGAGAAAAGATCACCTGCCCATGTATTTTCCTACTGTCATTCCTGAGAGCAATTTGACAAAAGAAGCACAGCATGTTGAAGGATTCACTCCTCAAGTCTTTTGGATAGAAGAGATTGGTTCAGGTGAAAAATTGGAAGAACGGCTAGCACTTAGACCAACCAGTGAAACCGCCATTTATCCCATGTATTCACTTTGGGTGCGTAGCTGGCGTGACCTCCCCATGAAGAGATACCAACGGTGCTCCGTCTTCAGATCAGAGGTCAAGAGCACACGTCCGTTTCTCCGAGGAAGAGAATTTCTCTGGATTGAGAGTCATAATGTCTATGCCACACATGAGGAGGTAAAGGCACAGGTCATAGAAGATTTGGAGACCTCAAAAGAAGTCTGCACTGATAACTTTGGACTACCTGTGATGGTGTTTCGAAGAACCCAATGGGACAAGTTTCCTGGTGGCTTGAACACATATGCAGCAGACACACTGATGCCTGATGGAAAAGTCATTCAGCTGCCCTCAACTCATGATTTGGGTGACAACTTTGCTAAAGCTTTTGAGATAAAGTATCTGAACAAGGACAATGAAATAGTCCATGCATGGCAGACCTGCTATGGACCTGCTATCTCTAGAATATACGGTGCAATGATCTCTGTCCATGGAGACAATAAAGGACTCAGGTTGCCTTTCAAGGTCGCTCCTTATCAAGTAGTGATTGTACCCATTGTCAAGGGTAAGAATGTTGAATCGGTGTTGAAGTACTGCATCGAAGTAAAGAAACAGCTGAAGAAATCAAGCATTCGTGTTCATCTCGATGACAGCGATTATACCCCGGGATGGAAATATCACTACTGGGAAATGAAAGGAGTTCCCATAAGAATTGAGGCTGGTCCTCGCGACATCAAACAAAACAGTGTAGTCTTGTTCCGTCGAGACACTATGAAACGTGAAACTGTTAATCTGAAAGAACTGAACAAGAGAGTTGCTTCTCTAGGAAAAGAGATTGATGCAAACCTTCTCAGGATGGCTGAAGCCAAGTTTGAAGGTCTTATCGTCGACGCAGAGCGTTTGGGCGAGATAGATGACACATTGGACCACGGAAAGATCGCAAGAGTCCCCTTCTGTTCCATAGAGATGGACGCTTATTCCTGTGCTGAAGAAATTGAGAAAAACACAAGTGGCGTAATTCGTGGAACTAGAATCGACATTGATGAAAAACCTGAAGGCGTCTGTGTAATATGCGGAAAGGTGGCTAAAGAGGTCGTTTATATAGCCAGGTCCTATTAGAGCAAAAGTCCATGATTTTCCAGATACACTTTTAGAAAATCGTGAAAATCTCTTGAGAGTCAAGTAGATGAAAGTACTGGTCCCCTATCCCGATGAACTTGTGAAACTTTTCAAAGCAATAATCGGTGACAAAGCCGAGGTTGTTCAGTCAGAACTATCTGTAGAGTCAATGCTTGAACATGGAGGGGCTGTGGAAATCATCGCATCTGTTCGAGTCCCTAGTGAATTCATTGCAAAGGCATCGAATCTTCGTATGATTCAAACATTCGGAGCTGGAATCGATGGAGTCGACTTGAGTGCTGTGAGAGAGCGTGGAGATATTATTGTCTGTAACAATCATGTCAATTCTGCAGAAGTGGCTGAATTTGCCATATCCTTACTTTTCGCAGTCGCTAAGAACCTTATTCCCAGTGACAGAGAACTCAGAACTGGGAACTGGGTCCACAGGTGGGGTGGTCCTGTTCCAAACCTTGAGATTCGAG
This sequence comes from Candidatus Thorarchaeota archaeon, assembly GCA_016840965.1. The sequence goes on from JAEORI010000041.1 coordinate 12,605, forward strand.
GAAAGAGTGTACTCCTCATAGGATTGGGTCACATTGGAGCTGATATTGCCAAGAGATTGAAGTCGTTTGAAGTCACAATCATTGCAGCTACTCGTAGTGGGGCTTCAAGAAACAGCAATCTTGTGGACCAAGTAGTGAAAATTGATGAAGTTCAACCTCATGTCAAGGAGGCTGACTTTGTCATACTATCTTTGCCCCTAACAAATGAGTCCGAAGGTCTTGTCAATAGAGAGTTTCTCTCTTGGATGAAACCAACCTCTGTATTAGTGAATATATCCCGTGCCCAGATAGTTGATGAACAAGCACTCTACAACGCGCTAAAGGAAAAGCGAATCCATGGTGCAGGAATCGATGTGTGGTGGAGGTACCCCTCAAAATGGCGCGGAACAGCAATTCCACCAGCGGATGTACCATTCCATGAGCTCGATAACATTGTAATAACACCTCATAGAGCGGCCTATTCTGAACACATTGAGCGTCAATTGTACCTGTTTGCAGCAGAAAATATCCTACGATTCATTCATGGTGAAACTCCACTGAATATAATAGACCTCGAACGTGGCTACTAATTTCCTAGACGGGAAAAATGTAGGAGAACTTCTATCCCCCTGACATATGAGATTGTAATAGGGAGTAAAGTCTCATGGCACGTACATTATACTTCAACGAGTCCGAGAGTCAAGACTTTAAGGAAAGCCTTAATCATCGCAGAGGAAACAGTCAATATTCGGGGGACGATGCATTGACCCTAGAAAGTCTTTCAGAAATACCCGGCGTAGGCGAGAAAGTTAAGCAAGCCCTGATTGAACACTTTGGAAGTGAATCTCTCGCGCTCAAAGTGATTCATGATTCACGAGTTGACCTTGTGGCTGCAGTACCAGGCATTGGGTCTAGACAAGCGGTAAATCTCGTCAAAGGTGCTTTTGAAAAAGAGTTTGGTGCAAGCTCTAATATGCTACTACGTAGTCAAGACATTCGGAAGATATACGAATCAAGTCTTGATATCATTCGAAGTTATGCAAACACAACCTATGCAAAAGACAAACTATTCCTCTATTTTCCATTACCCCCAGAGAAATTGGCTGTCATTCTTGAGAGGCAGAAGTATTTTGCAGATGCAGCTCAGATGGCTAGACAACTTACAAATGATCAACGTGAAAAGTTGAGGAACCTGCTAAGCCAAGTACGAGGTCTCTATCGAAGAGTCAAGCCTCGCCGGCTGGAAGGACGCGTGATTATCACAAATGATGACAATGTGTTTGACACTCTAATCAAGGACGGTGTGGACAGATGGTGTCCTGTGTATCTGATCTCTGATGGAGAGAACGCAGCAGATTATGCTCAAGGCTATGACTTAGTCCTCTACATCTCTCCCCTAGGAATTTATGATGAATCGGTAGACATGTTGGATAATGTAGAGATTTTGGGGAAGGACTGGTCGGTAGAGGATGTGCTTCCAGAGAAGACTGTGAGTTTTTACTCTCGAAACTATCGCGTGATTGACGCCGCATGCCAAATTGTAGAAGCATTCAATGAGATTCCAAAAAATGACTCAGTGTCAACCTTCACCTCGGAATTAGACTTTGACAAGCTCACAAAGGTAGGTGAGATCCTTAGGAATTTAGACGAGAATGGAGATTTAGCCACGGGAATCGATGCTGAGCTTGATCGGTATCGAAATGCAGTGAAGTTGTTTCCAACTGCAGTAGCAGAAACTGAATCTTGGTTAAATGAGGAGATCACATCACGAATCTCAAAGAGCAAGGTTACGCTTGGTGGTCAACAAATCATCAGTATCTTGCAGTCTGCTGACATGGAAGGTGCTGATGGTGGTGCGTTACGAAATATGCTGCCTGCTGAAATAGTCGAAACCTTCACTGCAACAGTGCAGGAGGCTGAGGACAAACTAGTGCAAATGCTAGGGCTCACTGTCCGAGAGGCTGACTGGGTGACTGGCATTATCA
>JAEORI010000302.1 GCA_016840965.1 Candidatus Thorarchaeota archaeon
AGTGCAGGTTTGATATATTCCTCAAAGATGGATGGTTGGGGCTCGTCCGGAATCAGAACGAGGATTAGCTTGGCTTTCTCCGCAGCCTCTCGAATATCAAGGACTGCGAATCCATCCGTTAGGGCCAAGTCCCAATACTCATCATGGATGTTGCCCACTATGACTTCTAATCCACTATCTTTGAGATTGAGCGCCTGTGCGCGTCCCTGATTACCATATCCAATTACTGCAATTGGTCCAGCTAGGACTTGTAGGTCTGCATCTTCGTCAAAATAAACTGGCGTCTTCAATTCCTCAGATATATCCCGTGAATCGACCATACCACGAAAATGACTTTGCAGATGTTAAATGCCTTTGTAGTTGTGTAGTTTAGAGGTTATGCAAACATATCTCGAACTATGTATTTACACAAGCTATGTCGTAAGGTAACCCTTAAAGGGAGCCAACATTGCGGACATCGAAACGCCAAGGGTTTCGCACATGGTGCCAAATCACCCAGTTGATGTGCTGAAGATCCTTGAAGTGGTGAAATGATTATGCAATTATTCGAGACATTTGCAGGAATGCATTGGTTTGAGCAGTTGATGATTTTTACTGTTGTATTAGCTGCTTTTGCCAGTCTCGTGTATGCTTGGTGGCTCCGAAGAGATGTTCTTTCTCTCCCAAAGGGAACGGAACAAATGCAGAAAGTTTGGAATGGTATACGGGAAGGAGCACTATCATATCTTGGTAGGCAACTTAAAACAATACTACCGATATTAGCAGTGCTCTCAATTGCCCTCTTCTTCACAGTATATGTGACGATTCCTGAAGATGGTACTCTTGCCTTGTGGGGTATTACCAGAGAACAGATTGCAGCTCAAGAGCCAGCAGCTCTTGCAGTTCTTCAGCAGATTCAGATAGTGGTAGGTATTGGCCGATCACTCGCGTTCGTTCTTGGTGCGAGCTTCTCGCTAATTGTGGGACAGCTTGGAATGAGAATTGCTGTTGAATCAAATATCCGCGTTGCACAAGCTACACGTGAAGGTGAAAACAGGTACAACCGAGCATTGACAATTTCCTATCGCGGCGGTACTTTTACAGGCATGTTGACTGATGGTCTTGGCTTGCTTGGCGGAACGACTATCTTCATCATATATGGTCTAGCCGCACCTGATGCACTACTAGGTTTTGGTCTTGGTGGTACGCTGCTTGCGCTCTTTATGAGAGTTGGTGGTGGTATCTATACTAAAGCAGCTGATGTCGGTGCTGACCTAGTTGGAAAAGTTGAACATGGTCTGCCCGAGGATGACCCCCGGAACGCAGCGGTCGTGGCTGATTTAGTAGGAGACAACGTTGGCGACTGTGCTGGAATGGCGGCTGATATTTTTGAGTCGTATGAAGTCACAATCGTTTCGTCTCTTATTCTTGCTATTGTACTGTATATTGATCCTGTATTTAATGCATCATTACTGCCAGGTGGTGCATTCGCAGTGGTTGTATTCCCACTCTTTGTGAGAGCTGTTGGAGTTATCTCATCGATGATTGGAACTTTCATGGTTCCTGTTTGGCCTAAGCTATTGAAGAAGAGAGCAGTCTATGCGGAAAAGGCCATGTTTCTCTCATACGAAGCCTCTAGTGCATTCACCATTACACTCACAATGCTTCTCTCTTGGCTATATGTTGGTGACCTCCGGTTTGGGATTCTGGTTGCGGTTGGTGTTATGCTCGCGGTTTCCTTCAATCCCATAACAAGCTACTTCACATCTCTAAAGAAGCCACCAGTCAAGGAAATTGTAAAATCTGCAGATACTGGTACTGCAACCTTCATTCTATCCGGTCTCGTTGCAGGTTATGAATCAACTGTTGCCGCACTTGTCGTAATTGTGACAACCTTTGGAATTGCAGCAACCCTCTTCTTGCAACCAGTAGCTGGGGCTCTTGCACCGTTATTTGTGGGTGACATCCATGGGGCAGTTTGGACTCTGTATGGTATTGCGCTAATCGGTATTGGAATGTTGTCACACACCGGAAATAATGTGGCAATGGACAGCTATGGTCCCATCAGCGATAACGCTGCTGGTATTGGAGAGCTCTCACCTGGCGACTTTGATCATGAAGCCCAAAGGACAATGCATGAGCTCGATGCTGTTGGAAATACAACTAAGGCAATCACAAAGGGAGTCGCAATTGCTTCTGCTGTCATTGCGGCAGTTAGCCTATTCAATAGCTATGCTACTTATACCGGATTACTGGACACTGGTATCCGAATTGATGATCCTCTAGTCTTCTCTGGGGTGCTTCTCGGAGCTTCATTACCTTGGCTCTTCTCTGCCCTGAACATGAAAGCAGTAACTCGAGCTGCTGGTGAAATGGTCAGGGAAGTCCGACGCCAGTTCAAGATACCTGGAGTTCTAGAAGGTACTGTAAAACCAGACTATGACAGAGCTGTTGGAATTTCCACGACTGCAGCTCAGAAAGAGCTCATATCCCTAGCAGCCATTACTGTAAGTATTCCAATAATAGTCGGTATTCTGTTCCAAGAAGCTGCATTAGGTGGATTCCTTGGCGGCATCATCATTTCAGGCCAACTACTTGCTGTGTTCATGTCTAATACAGGAGGTGCGTGGGACAATGCAAAGAAGTCCATTGAAGACGAACCCTGTGATATTGCACACAACACTGGCAAAGGTTCTGAACGACACAAATGCGGAGTTGTTGGTGACACTGTAGGTGACCCTCTCAAAGATACTGCTGGTCCCGCACTTAATCCAATGATAAAAGTGGTCAACTTACTTAGCTTGATCTTAGCGCCAATGTTGACAATCTACAAGTTTGGTCCAGATATGACCATTAACTTAGCTCTTCTGGCGGTATTAGCTGTAATGACCATGATCACTATCTGGGCTATCAGGAAGAGCACAAAAGCAGCAGACTTTGGAATGGAAACTGCAAAAGCAGAGGCTGTTCAGTAGAACATCAACCATTGAAGTGGTGGCTTGTTTTGCCACCCTTCTCTCCTCTTTTTTTTCTAATCCATCCACATTATTATGAGTCTGACAAAACGACAACCTTTTTTTCAAATAATTCATAAGTTGGAATCTGCACAAAGATATGAGAGGAGCTGAACATTTTGGAAGGGGAATTAATCCCTAATATTCAACTTGAGGGCCATGAATTTACTGTATGGTCTCTAGCCATAACCCAGGATGGACAAACAATAGTATCTGGAGGCCAAGATGCGACAATTCGTCTTTGGGATATATCTTCAGGAAAAGAAACACACAAGCTCTTGGGTCATAATGGTCCTGTATATGGACTTGTCCTGATGCCTGATGATAAGAAACTGGTTTCTATTGCGGATAAGGATCTCGCTGTCAAAATTTGGAATTTGGAAACGAAGCATCTCATAACCTCATTGGCTCCGAATTCTGCCCACATCCACTCAGTTGCAGTAAGTCCAGACCAGCGCTTCATAGTGACTGGAGGTGACGATGGCATCGCCCGTTTCTGGGATATTGATCGTGGTATTATGTTGCGCTATCTAGAGCATTCACAAGGGATCTACACTATTACAATCAGTCCTGATGGTCGTCATATGTTATGTGGGAGTAGAAAAGCACCAACTACTGACACGCCTGGCACGATTTGGATTTGGGACTTTGAATTAGGTGTTGAGTTAAGATCACTAGAAGCCCATAGAGGACATGTAACTGCACTTGCAATGACAGCTGACTCACGATATTTTCTATCAGGAGGTCAAGATGGAGCTATTCATCTTTGGGACCTTGAAACTGGAACTTTGTTAAAAACAATGACTGGGCACAAGTCTCCAATAATCATGATTCATATCACAAATGATGGCCAACATGTGATTACAGGTTCAAATGATGGTACTGTGCGAACCTGGTTACTTCGAGGTGGAGTCTTACTACAAAGTCTGACATCTACTGAAAATGTTCATTCCATGGTTGTTACTCCTGATGGTCGACAAGTCATCACTGGATCCATGGATGGCAACGTAGAGATTTGGGATTTTGAAAAAGATAGCCCGTGGATTGATACATCCAAAGAACGATTGGAAGAGCAGAAAGCGGAACTTGATGCATTCAGAATGTTTCAGTTAAAGAAAATCATTACAAGGTATGACACTCTTCCTCTTCATAGATTAATGGTGCTGTTGCGCTTCGATTCTATGGAAGAGCTTGAGGATTGGCTCTTGGAACTTCCTCCCAATATACCAGTCAAGATTGATGGTCCGCTCCTTGCCATTCACAAATAGAATACATTTTAATTTCCTCACTTGAGGAGTTCACTTTAAGAGAACATTTCTGATTCTGAAGATTCATCAGGCGTCATCAAGAAGTAGCCAACTAAAACATACTTTGATGCTAGCATCACAAGCTGATTCTCATCATCTGTTAGAGATAGGGGTTTAATACTTATACGGTTCATTTCTTCTTCAAGCTCATCCAAGTTCATTTCCTCTATGTATTTTCGAGTATCTGTTTCCAGTCTCTGTACATCTTCTCTTTGCAGTTTTACTGCTCTATTAGTTCCTGCAACATGATACAATATGGAAGTGCCCACACCTATTCGTACTAAGCCCTTGACCACACGAAGTTTCCTTCTTCGCGGGATTTTTGATGTTCTTCTTTCTCTTCTTCTCATTGCTGGTTCATTTATGATGCTGTTTAAACCGGCTTCAATGTTTCTACAAAGATATCCACGTCGAGAGCCACTTGAGATTCGAACTGATATTCAATGGCATCTTCAACGTTTCTTGTAAATCACAACTCCAAGGATAAGAATAACTGCCACTCCTCCAATAACTCCCAGTGTCAGAAGGTCCGGCATACCGCCTCCACCTGCAGTAACTGTTACCCATACGATATCGGTTGTTACCCAACCTGACAAGTCAGTGAGGACCAGTGTGAAGTTGTAAGTTCCCACTGCTAGACCATCAACATTGTGGATAATGTTCGATCCATTCCAAGAGTCTGTATCCTGAAGAACGCCATTTCTGTAGATTGAATACTCATTAGGGTCTTCATCAGTCACCTCCCAGACAATCTGATTGCCTGTTGTTCCAAGGACATAGGTGACGTCTTCTGATGCTAGAATCTTGGGCGCCGAACCAGATAGCCAATGGTAGTCCATGTTTCTTGAAAGTTCAATGGATACAGAATCATATGACGAAATATAGAACGGGCCACAAGTCACGTAGGGGTCTGCAGGATCAATGATAGGATTCCAATCGTTCCATCCATCATATCCTATTCCAGTGGCATCATTGAAGATATGTTCGGGTATTATCTTGACCTCGAGAAGTTGCTGTATATGATAGTATGAACTTCCGTTCATTTCTATCCTAGCCTTATTTCCTGGTAGTGTATCTGCAGCTAGAAAGTCCTCGCCCCATCCATATATGTATCCTATCGGATTTCCGTATACTTTGGACTCTTCGAGGTAATTGAAGGTGAATGCAATATCCTCTGCATCAAGTGGTGTACCATCAGACCATACTGCATCCTGCCTGATGTCAAAGGTGACCCAGCTTTGCCCCTCCGGAACCATCGAGTTTGTACTATGGGTTTCAACTATGATATTCTCAGCAAGGTCAGGATACATTATTCCATCTGACCCCCTCTTGTAGAGACTGGAGTATAGGTTATTCGCGATTGTCGTTTCTAGATCATAAGCTCCCTTAACCGCAAAGTTGAACAGATTGAAAGTGATTGGAAAGTACGAAATAGCAATTTTAAACACACCTCCAAATACACTACCTGTGCTCTGGTGAACCTTCACGTTTGTCCAATGACCGGGTATTCCCCACCATTCATCCTCAACATAAGCAGTAAACTCTGGGGTTCGGTAGGCTTGATGTTCAATATTCTGATACAAGACTAGTACAGGGACATTCTCATGAAGATGCTCTTGGATGTTGGATGCTGCATCAAACAGGTCTTCATAGGTGCCAGTATTTAACGCAACTGCAGCTAATGCGTCAAAGGTGTCATTCTCGTAGCTTGAAGGATTCATGTACGATGCACTAGAAGTAGATGAGTGATAATTGTCTAGTATCCAGTCAAGATCTCTTAAATTCCCACTAAATGCATTGATTGCCATTCCATAATCTCCATGATCGTTCACATACATGAAATATTCCGAAAAACCCAGAGCCAATTGATTGCTTGCGATGCTCAATGATCTCAATGTATCCACTGTATTCTCCATTACAGTATGTGATGCCTCGTCCCCAGCATAATATATTATGTCGATAAAAAACGGATTGCCATCAGGAGCTAATCTCCATCCTGTACCTCCATCAATAACGAAGCTTAGATCATCAAGGATTTGATTGCCAATATCGGACTGATTTGAGTAGTAATGAAATGGAAGGCTTCCTTCAATGCATAATTCATCTTTAATCGAAAGAACCGAGTCATGTTCAATTGCATAACCCGCTCCAATATCAGACACAAGTTCTGTCTTATCGAAGGCATAAGCAAAGGCCTGTCTCAGTCCACTGATATTCAATGGATACTTTTGACAGTTGATATCAATGTAGGCATATCCATCTTCTGGAATTGAATGGATTTCGATATCAGGATTCGCTTCCAAACTGCTCACAGACGAAGGTGATATCGGATAACGAATTGCATGAACCTCTCCTCCATTCAGTTCCAAGACAGCTGCATTTTCGGTCTCACAGACTTGGTACGTGATCTTGTCCACATATGGACCAGAACAAGGATTCTCAGTTTCTGCTGGCACAGAATTAATTACGTTAACAGTAGAAAGCATAAGAATCGTGCATAGAGTAAAAATGTGAAGAACTGACCCTTGTCGCATACGTATCCACCCCTTTCAAATGTGTTACATCCACTCGATAAATATCTACGCATTCTTCAAATCCAATTTCGTATGCGTATACAAAATCAGGCTATAATCCAAAATACGATGGGTCAGCACAGAGGTAAAAAGGGAAAGTAGGTATATGTGTAATGGAACACTCAAAGTGATTCAATAGAATTATACGCATACAATTCTCTGGGATTTTTGTGATTGGGCGAGGAGTTGCAATTGTACTGGTGTTTCTTGTACTGACCTCTCCAAATATTATTCTTTTAAATCTGAAGACCCCAAATGTGAACTATATTTCAAATATCGAAGATAGATCCTTTGAGACCTCCATAGTGGAGTATAATGAAGCAGTAGCAATTTTCTCTGATGCAGATTTTGCTTCGCAGGGTTGGCCTGGCAACGGAACTAAGAACTCTCCATATTTGATATCAAACCTGCGCTTTAGCAATACTGAGGATAAGCCTATCCAAATCTACAACATTCAAGCTTATTTCGTGGTGAATAGTTGTACAATCGATCCTCCTGAGATAGGTCAATCAGCAAGCGACTCTGCAGCTATATTCTTTATCGATGTTTCAAATGGGATTGTTGAGAATTGTGAATTCAATGCCATAGGATATGGAATAGCAGGTTGGAATCTCAATGACACCACTATAAGGAATAATCGCTTTTCAGACTGCGGAACCTCATTAAATGTTAATAATCTACTGAGATGTAATATTTCTGAAAATACCATTGTTGAATGTGCAGTTGGAATCGGTCTTAATCTTTATTGTATCAATAATACGCTCTGTCAAAATCGAATTGGTTGGTGTACTGAATCGAATGCCATGGATTCTGGATCTGGGAATATCTGGATCGGAAATAGTTGGAGTGACTGGGATGGAGTTGGGTCTTACTTAATCTCTGGTTCTGCTGGGAGTATTGACAATTCACCAGCTTTGTTTGACGAAGATGTTCTTGGCCCAACATTTGAATATCGTAGTTATAATGGAATGACTGCTGATTTAATTGAGCCATTATACTCGTTCACGTTTGTAACAAATGTAACAGATACTTCTGGAGTTGCTTGGGTAAGTCTATTCATTCGTGAAATGCATATAATAAATGCCACTCATTTTCA
>JAEORI010000303.1 GCA_016840965.1 Candidatus Thorarchaeota archaeon
GAGCACCTGCGTTTCGCTTATCTTGAGTTCGCAACACGATTTCATTGATAGGACCATCGTTTGGATTAATTGTAGCGCCAATATAGAACTCTGGAGTCCCTTCCAACTCCTCGCCTGCAAAGTCAACACCTATTGAGAGTCTCTTCGTAAGAGAGAGCGCTTTGAGAGTATCTAAATCATAGACCATCTTTGCATGGGGATGTGAGCCAAATCGGGTATGATCGCCAGCTACGAAAAGAACATTACGAACGCCAATCGCATATGCTCCATAGAGCTCACTTTGAATTGCTAATTGGTTCCGGTCTCTTGTGGTCATGTGCAGGACTGGTTCAGCACCATGTTGTATGACGAATTGCGCACAGATAGCACTACTCATAGTCGGAACACCGCGTGCGTTATCTGGAATATTGATTGCATCGCAGAATTCACGAACCATCCCGATACGCTCAACTAATAGAGTTGAGTCTGTTCCATGGGGCGCTCCAACTTCCGCAGTGATAACAAATTCCCCTCGTTCGAGTAAATGGCTGAGATGCGTTTCGTACAGTTGACAGATCTCCAGTAGTCTTAATTCTGACTGACTTTCGCCCCCTAAATTGGTTTTGCTAGACTCTTCATTTTCGTCTGTATTTATCTATGACTAGACCAACAACTATCACAATCGTGGCAGTTGACGCCATCATAACAAGAGACAGGAGCAGTTCAATCGGAAACCTGGAGATAGTTGTTGTTGGAATAGGAGTCGTGGGGGAGGGGGTAGGAGGTACATCTGGATGCCAGTAATAATTAGGATTCTGTGTTAACTCGTAGAACTCTCCAGCAGAAAGGTTTGTGATAATGAATGGGCCAGATGTCACGTGAGGGTCATCCGGATTAAACACAGGATTCCAAATATTCCAGCAGTCAAAACCAATGCCTAGAGGTCCATTGAAGATGTGTTCCGGGATGATGAAAGTGTAGGCAAAGCGATCGAAGTTCCAATAATATTCCGAATCAAACTCAATGACAGCCGTGTATGGAGTAGGCGCATCTGCGGCTACAAAACCCTCTAACTCAGCTGCAGCAGGATTGCCATAATCACCACTCCTGTCGATATATGTGAATGTAAATGCGACATCCTCTGCTGTCAGAGGTTCGCCATCGCTCCACGTTGCGTTCTGAATGATCTCAAAGGTGAAACGCGTGTGGTTCGATGGAACATCGGGGTTATTACTGTGCGTTTCAATAAGCATGGATTCTGCTAGATCTGGAATAGGATTCATGTTGGGATCTCGTAAATAGAGAGCCGAATATAGATTCTCCAGAATCATGATTGTATACGCTGATTGTGTGGTATAGATGTTGAAAGTATCAGGCTCCCGATCTATGGAAACAACCACCGTTCCTCCGAATGAATTGTTGATGGGGCGAATTTTTCTCAAAGTCCACGGACCAGAGATATATCTATCAAGATCCTCAACATGACCTTCAAACTGATCAGTCCTATAGCCTTGCATGACTGTGTTCTGGTATACTACCAGTCCTGGAACATTGTAGTGCAAAATCTTCTGCATCTCAGTAAGAGCTTCGGAAACCTCTTCGAATGTTTTCCCATTGCGAAGCTGGTCTATCCAAGAGTCATATGTTTCATTCACAAAGTTGGAAGGATTATTGGGGTAACCAGTATCAATATAATCACTTCCGTATTCTGTGAGTAGATAATCTATGTTATCGTAGTGAAAATTGGATCCAAGAAGACACATGTCATAGTTGTTGTCTTCGAGTTCCTTATACCAGGGATCCCAAAAAAAATCTCCCATTGTTTGGCAATCTGCGTTGAAGTTGAGAGAATGAAGTGCTTCTACTGCAACTTCAGCTACTTCTTCATTAAAAAGGGGGTAGCAGTAATAGAGAACAGTGATTGAAATCGGATCACCATTGGGGGCTTTTCTGAATCCTGTTGAGCTATCTATCGCGAATCCAAGCTCATCGAGGATTGCATTTCCAATATCAGGTTCTGCGTCATAATAGTGATAATCAAAGAGGTCTTCTGCACACCATCGACTGACTGAGGACACCACCGAATCATGAAGTGATGCATGACCATCAAAGATTTCGTACATGACCTTAGTCTTGTTGAATGCAAATGCAAAAGCCCGTCTGAATCCACCGATATTGAATGGATATCGAGCACAGTTGATTATTATATGTCCATAACCATTTCTCGGTGATTCAAATATCTCAATATCAGGGTCTTCTGTTAATAGTGAAATTAGATTATGATAACCAACAAAACTAGTATCTAAATCAATTTCTCTAGACAGAAGAGCCTGGACTCTCCGCTCATAAGAAGCGATGACTCTATAGACAACTTTGTCAACATATGGCCCCTGTTGAAGGTCTGTTGGAACTTCGATAGAACTTGCATTGACGGGTTGTAAAAAGAGGAGTAGGATAATACAACTGATTGATACAACACTCCGTATCCGCCTCAATCTCTTACACCCAGAGAGGTATGGTCTACAATTGAATTAACGATTTTGATACGGGTATTCGAACCGTTCATTGAGGAATATGTCGACGCAATTCTCCATCTGGACACTCTCTCGCCAACTTTTGAGCAATCTCGATGCTAAGATTAGCCACAACCTCAATGTTTTCACTATTGTACTTCACACTTACAATATCAGCTGCTTCATACAGCCATGACAGGGTTGACATTCCATCATGACCATATGGGAGAAGAATCTCATATTCCTGCAATTGAGGCAGCGCATTCTTCACAGCTGTTATCAGGAGATCAAGATTTGTGCTATGATGTGCTGAAATCGGAACAACAACTTTACAAAATGCATGAAGAGCTGATTGTCTATTTTCGATTTCATCTTCGCTAAGCAGGTCAATTTTGTTGAGTGCTGAAATGATTGGAATCCCATTTGCTCCAATCTCGTTAAAGGTTTCAAGGCACGATTCAACTTTACGCCCCATCTCTTCAATGGCATCATAGGCATCAACAACTAGGATTATGACATCAGCATCAGAAACCTCCATCAGAGTGGTGTTGAATGCCTGCAGAAGAGGTTGCGGGAGGTCGCTGATGAAACCCACAGAATCTGATATTACTACACGACGACCGGGCATTTCTAACTCGCTTGCCTTAGTTGAGAGTGTGGTGAACAATTCATCAGCAACTTCTACTTGAGAACCTGTCAATGCTCTATGGAGAGTGCTCTTGCCTGCATTGGTGTATCCAGCTATTGTAATCTCAATAAATCCTTCATTGCTTCGTCTTTTCTTCTTGAGAAGTTGTTCTTGTGTGATCTTGGTTAGCTTTTCATTGATATTCGCTAAACGTCGGCGAATCTCTTTCATGCGTAGGTTGAGTAAATCCTCACCCGCATCAATCTGTTCAGCAATTGGACGGTCTCCGGTGTGCTCCTTTTGAAGTCGCATTCGTATTTGATGGCGTTCGAAAGGTAATTCGTATCTTAAACGAGCTTGTTCGATTTGTAGTCGAGCTTGCGGGGATTTTGCATGCTTATCAAAAATTTCAAGGATTAACTGAGTTCGGTCACGGACTTCTGTTTCCCAAAACTCCATCAACCTAAATACTTGACCTGAAGACAAGTGCGGAGAGAAAAGGACAAACTCAGGCTCATTCACCTCAATCCATGTTCGGATTTCCTCAGCCTTGCCTGATCGTATACCGTATTTTGCAGATGGTATTCCTACTATGTCAAACTGACCAATAACATCGTATTTTGCGGTCTTAGCCAATGCCTGAAACTCACTAAGGAGGTTAGGTTCTTGGTATGTCCTCCTTTGCACTAGTAAAGCAGTTGCTTCGACCATTAGTACAACTTGAATGAGGTCTTGTCTTAAACAATTTGATGAGACCACACGGAAAGATTCATGGCTACATGGGTGAGTCACCTAGATGACACTACATGGCGAATTTCGAGATTAAAGCAAAGGATGGTCTTGCACGCTTGGGTAGATTCACTACAAAGCATGGAGTAGTAAAGACGCCCCTCCTCATGCCAGTCGTCCATCCAGGAAAATCAACCATATCACCGCAGGCACTTGTTGATGAGTATGGATTCCAAATGGTCATCACTAATTCATATATTATCAACTCTCATGAGAGATTCAGAAACAAAGCTATGTCAGAAGGAGTTCACGCTCTGCTTGGTTTTGAAGGTCCAATAATGACCGACTCAGGGACTTTTCAGATGTATTTTCACAATCTACCAGAAGAGGAAATTGAGCCAATAGAGATAGTTGAGTTCCAACGTGATATCGGCTCAGATATAGGCACGATTCTTGATGTCTTTTCTGACCTTGATGTTGGTAGGATGAAAGTCGAAGAGGATGTTCAGAAGTCTCTCGAAAGAGCAAAACGCTCGATCGATAGGAAAGGTGAGATGTTACTTGCGGGTACAGTCCAGGGAGGAACTTTTCCAGATCTTCGAGAGACCGCAGCAAGAGTATTGGCTGCAATGGATTTTGATGTGCATCCGATTGGTGGTGTTGTGCCCTTAATGGAACGATATCGCTATGCAGACATTGTGAAGATCACACTAGCTGCAAAGAAACACCTCCCCCCCAATAGGCCTGTCCATCTATTTGGATGCGGGCATCCTATGTTCTTTGCACAAGCAGCATTACTTGGGTGTGATTTCTTTGACTCTGCATCCTATGCAAAATTCGCTGAGTCTGGTCGCATGCTTCTGTCTTCAGGAACTGTACATCTAAGCGAGTTGACCGAACTCCCTTGCAGCTGTCCTGTTTGTAGTGCGACGACTGCTGATGAGTTGAAGAGTATGGAGAAAGATGAGCGCGACACGATGCTCATGAGGCATAATTTGTATGTGAGTTCAGCAGAGATGCGTACAGTACGTCAAGCAATATCTGAAGGCAACCTATTCCAATTAGCTGCATATCGAGCCCGAGGCCACCCTACGCTTTACGAGGCGCTTCAAGTCATGATTGAAGAGAATGTGCAATCTGAGATTGAGGATCCTGCAGGAAAAACATCTTCAATTTTCTATACTGGTCTTGAAACTACCAAACGGCCGGAAATTACTAATTTTCACTCTCGTGTAATCGGACGCTATCCTTACAGAGATACAAAAACAGTTCTAATTGTAACAGACTCCGGTCTCAGGCCATTTTCAGATACTTCTGATGTGATTATTAAGGAAGTGAGGAAGAGGACTCCAGAAGAGTTAATTTTACTATTTGTGACGCCAATGGGAGTCATACCTTGGGAATTGGAACATGTACATCCAGCACAACAGTGCCTCTTTCCTCTGAAATTAGACTTAGAAACACTAAGTATAGTGAGCGAGAGAACTCGAGAACTTCTTGGAACCATGTCATATCAGTAGCTAATTTGGTTCAAACGAGGAACTAATGTTGACCCTGCTCTGGTAAAACTAGCCAGTGATTATTCAATTGACATCCTTCAGAATGCTACAGAGGTCATCAAACAATTACCTTCTGAAGGCGAAGAGAGTTCTTGGACTCTACGGAAGTTGCATGCACTCTTGTCATATCAATGGGGAGAGAATGCTGGAAAACTGGCTAATCTTGATTCGTTACAAGTTATACTTTCTAAAAGCACAGGGAAAATTAGACATTGCAAAAAGAATGAAGATGTGTTATTCACGGTAGTTCCTAATACAGGATTGCTAACGCCAACATATCAGGGTGGACTAGAACTTTTGAAGGCAGGAATTGAAGATACCTATCAAGTCATAATGGATTCGGATGTGTCTGAGTTTGTTGCATCCGGAAAATCAGCTCTGGCCAAGTTTGTAAAACTAGCAAACCCACAACTAAAGGCGGGAGAGGAGGTCCTGGTGCTCGACGAGTCTCAAAATCTTCTGGGTACAGGGAGAGCTCTAATCTCAGGCTTAGAGATGATCTCATTCAATCGCGGTGTTGCTGTGGCAATCAGACATCCGAGGAAATCCTAGACGGTGCAGGAGCAAGAGCTAGCGGATGACCTGGCACCTTACGTAGAGCATCAACTCCACCAACAGGCAAAATCATGACCTCGTCGGTAGGCGCGTAAAGATGAATATCATCACCTTCTTTCACTTCTGAATCAGGATCGAGGAGAGCCTGTGCAAAGATGTCGCCTACTCGGAAATAAACTTCCAAAGCAGTCCCCACGTAGATTGTTCTGGTTATATTACCAACTATCTCGTTATCAGAGGAACTCTCCCGTGAAAGATGAAGGTCTTCAGGCCTAATAGCTACCTTTACAGGCTCATCTATCTCAAATGGATAACCTTCGATTGTTGAACGACCAATGACTGACTGATTATTTGGAATCCGAGCAGACAAGGTGTTACCAGTTCCTTCAATAAATCCATCAATGAAGGTACACTGACCAATGAAGTCTGCGACAAAGACTGTCTGTGGATTGGCATAAATCTCTCGAGGAGTATCGAACTGCTGAACATACCCAAGATCCATCACAGCGACTTTGTCGGAGATACTCAATGCCTCATGTTGGTCATGTGTTACGTAAACAGTCGTTATTGACATTTCTTTTTGGATTCTAATGATTTCTTCTCTCATGTCAATCCGAAGCTTCGCATCGAGATTTGATAGTGGTTCATCTAATAGTAAAACATCGGGCTCAATAGCCAGGGCTCTTGCAAGTGCCACACGCTGCTGCTGACCCCCAGAAAGTTGATGAATATGGCGATGACCTAAGTCACCCATTCGCACAAGCTCAAGAGCATCATTGACACGTCTGGTAATTGCGCTCTTTGTGTATTTCATACTATTTACACGTTTTAACTTCAAACCATAGGCGACATTATCAGCTACCGACATATGAGGCCAGAGTGCGTAGTTTTGGAAGCACATACCAGTATTCCTCTTGTAGGGAGGAACATTGGTCACATCCCTATTATCAAAGAAAACTTTACCATGATCAGGCACATAGAATCCAGCTATGATTCGTAAGAGGGTTGTCTTTCCACAGCCTGAAGGACCTAGTAAAGTTGAGAGCTCGCCCTCTTCCAGAACCATAGTAACCTCATCTGTTGCTATAACATCACCGAATGTCTTGCGCAAGTTTTCAAGTCGTATCTCTACCATTTTGGTCACCTCAAATCCCGGTCATTGCCGATGACCTTGCTCCAAGGATTTTGTTTGTCACTGTAATAACTGCCATCTGCAAGCCCATCATGAGCACGCCAAGGCATGCTGCATTATTGGGTCCTCCGAATTCTCCAGTACCATTCAATACTTCATAAGTCCAATATGTCATGGGAGCTTCTTGATGCCCGACACTCCCTAGTAATAGACTTGTGCTGACCTCACTTACTGAGTAAACATACGAGAGGAGGGATCCTGCAAGTACACTCACACCGATAAGTGGTAATGTGATTCTGAAGAATGTTCTATTCTTACTAGCTCCCATGTTCTGAGAAGCTTCCTCTAGTACAACTGGCGTTGACATCAAACCAGCATATGCAGCTCTAACAGTAAATGGAAACTTACGTACAGTATATGCCATTATAATGAGAAATGCGGGATGACTAAGCGGAAATAGTACCGTCCCATAGAATGCTGTGAAGTATCCAGTAGCAATGACAATTCCCGGAAGAGCAATTGGAGAAGTCACAAGTAGGTCAAGAGCTGTTTTGCCTGGAATGTCCCTTCTCGCGATGATATATGCAGCACTCGCCCCAAGTAGCACTATCATTATAGTTGCGATAGCTCCATAGGCAAGAGTCAATTGAATCGATCTCGTTACATCTGGGAATCGCCATAAAACTTCATAATTTTCCAGAGTCCATTCATTTGGTAATAGGCTATTTGAAGACCATATCCCTGCAAAGGAAAGGATGATGACGCTAATCTGTGGTATCAATGCAAGGAAAAGTAGAGGAATTAGTATGCAATAGAGACCAAAGGATGCTTTGTTGCTGATTCGTCGAGTTCTTGGATTCCACTGCCCACCTTTTGTCCCGGACGCGTAAGACCTGAGTGAAGAATATTTACGTATTGCAAGAAAACCAAGCAGGCTGATCACTAGAAGTAACATTCCAATTGCAGGACCTTTCGGATCAAGAGCACCAGCTTGAGTAGCAACATTGTTGAAAACTTGGTAGGCTAGAGTCTTTGTAGCAATTTGATGGTCTTGGAATACGATTGGTGTTCCAAGGTCTTCTATGCTGAGAATAAATGTCAAGATTGCCCCAGCCTGAACTCCTGGCATTGCAAGAGGGAGTGTAACGCTCCTGAATAGTCGTGTCCCCTTAGCACCAAGGTTCTCTGCTTGTTCCTCAAGAGATGGATCTATTCCCATGAATGAGGAGTACGCATTCAAGTAAACAAGCGAAAAGAACGATAGTGATTGCACAAAAATCATAGCGGCAAGTCCTCTAAGCCAGATTACAGGAATCAACGGGAGTCCTAGAAAACCAAGAACCACATTAGCTCCTTCCCGTAATGGTGTGAACAAGGTATTGAGGAATCCATCAGCACCAAGAAACTCTTTGATGCCAATTGCACCCACAAAAGGTGTTGCGAGAATGGGGAAGATTAGTACTGTACGGATTATTGATTTTCCCGGAAAATCATACCTAGCAACAATAAATGCGAGAAATGTTCCAATCAAGACCGAGAGGATAGTTACAATGATTGCAACATAGATTGAGTTTATGATTGAACCAAAGTCCCACCCATAAACTACCAAGAGATTTCTTGTGGGATTATAACTTGCAGGATTGAGATTTAGAAATGCTTGAATCTCACCAGTAAGAGGATCACGTACCCATGGCCAAACATTAGAGTCAGCAAAGAGATTCGCAAAATGCTCAAAGGTTATTGCTCCAGTCGATTCGAATGTGAATGAAACCCGAATGACATCGACAAGAGGCCAAATGAGAAAGATGAAGAATACCATAAGAATTACTATTAGTTGGATCCATGTAAGCGAGTCCATTTCACGACGGAGTTTTGTAAGAGAAGCTCGAGTTCGTGGGCCGGGATTTCTAAGGAAATCAACAAATCCTCTTCCAATTCCGGTGACCCAGCGACCTCCTGAACGTCCTTTCTGATAGAACCAGGATCCGAATCTATAAGGCGCACTAGTCATACCTCGGACAATTGTGTCCTGTAGTGTAACTGGAACTAATTCCTCAGCACCCTCATAGGTTTCCTCACTGATTACCTCATCTTTCTCCTGCTCTTTCAACCTGCTAAGCACACGTCCTTCATTTATGTTAAGTCTATGTCAATGCATGAACAGTGTTATACACTGAGACATATTGCGCTTTAGCTGCATTGGTCCAACGCAACCGCATATTAGAGGCATATGTCGCATCATATGTCATGTCAGAATTTATTCGTTTAGCATATTCAAGGGTGAATTTCTCTAAAACGGAAGTCGTGTAGTCAAGCACAGACACAGGGGTGCCCATCAGACCAGCATAATAGTCCAATTCAGCCTCATCAATGATACTAGCATTATGCTTTGCAAGAATCTCGGTCCAACACTGTACAAGTTCAATCTGAGCGTCTGTGAAGACAGATTGCCAGTAAAGGATGAATGCCTTGTTAGTTTCTAATGACAATGTGTCATTGAAATCAATACCGGTCGTAGTAGTTGTCCTGTTGAATGCTCCATAAAGATCCTGAGCGCCTGCAGCTGCAGGGTCCCAAAATGTTTCTTCTAAAACAGGCATCCTAAGAATACTACTATCAAGCCACAGCAATTGCCCAGGAACTGAAAGTACCCAATCAACGAAATGCTCAGCATGTTCCTTGTTTGGAGCATTAGCTGCAATAGCAATTGGGTCACCATTGATGATTGTCTGATCAGCAGGGAGGATGTACTCATTGTCAGGATTTAGTCGTTCATTCTGGAAACCATAGAAGTCAATTGTCATAGCGACACCAACTTCACCGCTTCTGACGGATAGTTGTGTTTCAACTGATCCACCATAGATATTTGAACTTCCAACCATTCTCGCCATATTGATCCAACCTTCATCCCAACCTAACGATTGGGTCATGATTTCATAGATACGAGTGTTTGAGGTAGTATCTGGCGCATTACCCATACCGATTGTTGGTATTTCGGGCAGTAAACTTCCCCAAATTGGGTTTGCTAGATCGGTCCAATTTGTTGGTGTGGGAAGACTATGCGAATCAAGGAAGCCATGATCCACTGTAAAACCAAAGGATGAGATTGCAGCGGCAATCCACATGAGTTCATCCTGATCATTATAACGTTTCATATCAGCTCCTGCAATCTCATCAGGAACTCGAGCTGCAGCAGTTTCCATTAATGAGCTGGTTAGTGGTTCCAACCGTCCATCAACCATGAGCTGGTCAAAGACCGTTGGGCCTCCACCCCAACATACGTCAATCTGTCCAAGATCGATTAGATCATCCCAGAAAGATGAATCAGGAGTTTTCCAATCGATGTCAGTAATATTATTCGCTTTTGCATAATCTGTTTGTAAGAATGCTGCTTCATACACATTATGAATAGCAACATCATGTCTTGTTAGAACTGTGAGAGTTACTGGTCCAGTTGGACCAGGGCCAGGAAGGCCACTCAAGATGAAGTATGATACACCTGCTACGCCAATGATGACAACTACAATGATAGCTATCATTTTTGTGCTAGCAGTTCTTGTTGTTTCGAACTCGCTCATTGTTCACTCCTCTAATGAATACTGTTACACACCTGCTATTATATGTCACTCTTAGGAGATGGCTTGCAAGTGGTAATTAAATTCAAATTTCTAGTAAAAATCCCTGCCGAATGACTCTTAAGCATCTTTCTACTGTTCGATTATCAAGTGCGATGCACGTCATGGAAAAGGAGAATTTTCTTATGAGAAATCGAGATACAAGAAAAGCGACGCTTGCGGTTGTAACCGCTGTAATGATGGCGTCATTGCTCGTATTCTCCGTCCCAACGATTGTGTTTGCCTCAACAAATTCAGCAGCGGGAGCCATGGGGACTATCCTTATTGATTACTCCCATGGTGCATACAAAGCATCTGCTGAATATCTTGATCAATTCTTAGCTGCTAACTTGACCTTGATGGGTTATGAGGTAATCTTTCTTTGGGGAGGAGTGAATTCGACAATTCTTGCTAATGCTGATGGGTTGATATTACCAAAAGTATGGGGTACTGATAATGGCTACCTTCCATCTGAAGTGACAGCAGTAGCAGACTGGTTTAACGCAGGTAACAAGTTCCTCTGGGTCGGCGGTGAGTCAGACTTTGTGGAGGCTGGCGGTGGTCAGGTCGTTCTTGACAACCAGACCTTGATGCTTGAGGCTGTTGGTTCTCACGTCTATCATGAACCTACTGCAGTACAGGATCCAGGAAGCTTTGCTGGTGCGGCCTATAGGCCAATCGCGAATGTTACTACAGATAATCCAATGCTTGCAGCATTAGTAGAGGGTGTAGACACAGTTCTTGTTCATAGCCCAACATGTCTGTACGGAAGTAACAGTGCAACTCCCGCTGAAGGTGTCAGCCCTGTTGCTCTTGAAACAACCAGCATCGAGGATGTGTATGTCCTTCTACAATACAGTAAGAACGGCACCATCGTTGATAGTGATGTCACATATCCCTACGCTCATACCAATGGTCAGGTAGGATCATTTGCCTCAGTGACGATGGAACTTAATGCTGGAGAAGATGGCACAGGTGCAATCGTCGTTTCAGGTGGAAATGTTATCGGCCACTACTGGCCAATGACTGAGTGGACTTATGCCAACGTCACAGGCATGGACGGAATGCGTTTTGTGAAGAACACTATTATGTATGGAATGTTACATGCTATGGCTGAGCAGGGAGAAGGCAAAATCCTCTTTGATTACTCCCATGGTGCATACAAGTCATCAGCGTATTCTGTTGACCAACGCCTCTCCACTTCACTATTCCTACTGGGATATGATGTTGTAGAGGTTTACGGAGGTATAAACACAACAATTCTTGCAGATGCTGATGGTCTAGTATTGCCAAAGATATGGGGTGTGGACAATGGATACCTTCCAACTGAAGTGACAGCAGTAGCAGACTGGTTCAATGCTGGAAACAAGTTCCTCTGGGTTGGCGGTGAGTCTGACTTTGTGGAAGCTGGCGGTGGTCAGGTCGTTCTTAATAACCAGACTCTGATCCTTGAGGCTGTCGGTTCTCACGTCTATCATGAGCCTACTGCGGTGCAAGATCCAGCAAGCTTTGCTGGTGCGGCCTATAGGCCAGTTGCCAACATTACGGGAACAGACCCATATGTTGCCTCAATTGTGAATGGTGTAACGGATGTTCTTGTACACAGTCCAACATGTCTATACGGAAGTAACAGTGCAACTCCCGGTGAAGGTGTCAGCCCTGTTGCTCTCGAAACTACCAGCATTGACAATGTCTATGTCCTCTTGCAGTTTAGCAACAATGGCACCATTGTTGATAGCGATATCACATATCCCTATGCTCACACAAATGGTCAGAGAGGCGCATTCGCTGCAATGACCATGGAAGTGGACGCGGGAGAAGATGGTAGTGGTGTCATCGTCGTTTCAGGCGGTAACGTGATTGGTCACTACTGGCCAATGATGGAAGACATGTATGCAGGTCGTGTCGGTCTGAATGGTTTGTTCCTAGTAAGACAAGCGATTGACTTCGGAATGAAGACAGCTGCACCAGAAGTAATACCTACTACCACACCAACAACACCAACCGGCACAGTCACACCTGGTCAATTCGATCCCTTACTCTTAGCAGCAGTAGGCATCGGAGCGGTCGTTGTGATTCTTATCGTGGTTGTTGTCGTACGTAAAAAATAATTAACATTGGAAGTAGTCTGAGTTCTCTCAGACTACATACCTTTCTTTTTTTTTATCTAATCTGAATTCCATGTATGCTTTGAATGCATTTCTCGGTCAGGATACTTTTTGCAACTTTTCTAGGAAAAATGGTAATCTATTTATCAGGCAATAGGGCAAGTTGTTTTCATCGGAGGATAACACATTGCCTCGTGGAAGAAGAACCTATTTGCTCGTTGGAATATTAATGCTCACCTTGTTTGTTTCTATTGTTCCTTCATTGCCTTCAACAAAGGTTGTTTTGGGGGATGTAGGTACATACCATCCAGCAGACTTTGTGAGTAAAAACATACTATTTGATGAGTCTCATTGTCAGAATGGAAGTGCTATTTGGGCACCAGGAAATGCATCAATGTTTAGCTGGTTGCTAGGAGAGAATGGTTATACATCTGACACAAATTTCAATGAGTCATTAGACTCAGGAATTCTTAGCGGGTATGATGTACTTGTTATCTTTTTCCCGCAAAAAGCATTCACAGCAGGAGAGATTTCAGCAATTGAGGCTTTTGTTAGTGGGGGTGGTGGACTGCTACTTGTTGGAATCAATTATGGCAATACTTGGGGATTCAAAATATCTCATACCAATACACTCTCTTCTACATATGGAATTGTTTTCAACAATGATGTAGTAAGTGACGTAGCAACAACTTTTGCAGACCACAATGTAACATATGGCATCTCAAGTTGGTATCCAAGAGTCGACACAATGTGGGGATGTAGTTTGACTGTGACCGGTTCAGCTGAATCAGTAATTACATTGGCTGATAAGAATATGACAGCAGTTGCCAACTATGGGTCAGGAAGAGTAGTCTGCTCCGGATCAGCAGGACCTTTCTTATTCTATAGATATGAATCATACGGCTATGGAGATTCGCACATGCAATTCTCTCTAAATGTAATTGACTGGCTTGCTAAGAATCCTACACGTGACGTTATAGCACCAGAAATTGCGAGGATTACAGTAGGGACAGGACCCAGTCTGAGTCCCACGGAGGTGGAAGGATATACATTATTTGTTGGTCAATATCACGATCACACCACACATAGTGATGGGCAAAGCACTCCAGAGGACATGTTAGATGTTGGCCTAATGCGTGCTATGGACTTTATGGTTATGACTGATCACGCCCATAGAAATCCAACACCCATTGAAGGAGTGACCGGTGGACAGGCGATGCAGTCAATAGCTGAAACAAGTGATTTGGACATCCATATCACTGTGGGAGCTGAGCTTTCCTCAATCCTCCATACCACTGGCTTTCCCATGACTGAGAACATATGGACTAATGATCAACAAGCGGGTATTAATGGGATTCATGCTCAAGGGGGGGTGGCAGTATTTTGTCATCCCGGAATCTCTCCAAATTATGCAACTGTGTTTGAAGACTATGACAGCTACGGTTTTGATGGGATTGAAATAGTCAATAGTAATTACTTTCGTGGTGAAGGGGAGTTAGGTTTCCTCTACAATTTTATGGGAGCAAATGATCATCACGCAGCTTCCCTTGTAGGCGGAACGGGAACAGCTCTCTTTGTTCTAAATCCATCAGGGCCAAACGGACAAATTTCAGATGCGGACATCGTGGATGCATTTCTCAATAGACGAGTCGTGATCCTTGACACGTATAGTAGCATGGTATATGGGGAAGAAATTTGGGTTGATAGATATCTTGAGATTTTAGCTGATGCTGAGGCAACTGTGACGACAGCTCATGCTACTGTTCAAGCAGTAAAAGATGCTGGGTACAGCGTAAGCCTATCAGAGCAATACGTGGACTACGCAGATGTAGCTCTCCAGTACTGGAATCCAGCACGTGCATTGAGACTTGCTGCAAACGCAACATCGACTTATGCTCTTGGTATAGATTATACAATCACCGCACCAGATAGTCTTCTACCAGACACTAATTTTGATCTCTCTGTACAATTTAATAACAACCATTCGTATCCTGTTTCATTCGATGCTGTAGTTTTCAGGGATTATTCAGTGTCTTTTGGATCTTCAACATATATCATTGAAGCTTCGGGTGACGATACATCAATCACTAATATTGATGGCCATAGTGATCCTAATGGAGTTGCGCTTTACAATCTCTATCTCATGAACTTCAACACGTCAGAATATCTAATGCCTGTGATGTTTCGTGGAAGAAATGTGATAGATAATGTAACATATACATTTGAGGAAAATGAAGGAGTATATGACATAGCTATCTCATTCTACGTCGGGAAACCAGCAAGTGCGTTCCTTCGGGATGTGACTCTCTATTATGATGATGGCTCAGGGGAAGCTAGTGTATTGATGATTAAAGGATGGAATACCTACGACATTTCATTAGAGTCATTTGACCCAGGTAGTAGTATCATTTTCCATGTGAATGCAAAAACGATATACAGTGATTCATTCGATTTGACTGAGCAAGTCATCAATCTACCGGGTGGAGAAACAACTACTACAACTCCAACAACTGGACCGTCAACTGGACCAGGCCAGCCAATAGACCCAATGATGCTTGTGGCGGTAGGCGGAATTGGTGTTGTTGTGGTTGTTGTCTTAGTCATTGTAATGAAGAAGAGAGGAACATAGAAAAAGTGTGCAAGGAGGGTAATCGCCCTCCAAGCGCACTACTTAATACCACTTTAACGGGAGTAAGGTAGTCATGAGAAAAGCAAGTGTGATTTTAATCATAATGTTACTACCCCTCTTTTCAGCAAGTGTTGTCACACCTACGATTACGCAGGTTGATGCATGGGGACACGCGACTCATTTCTTCATTGTTGACAGAGCCGTTGCAGGGATTAGTAACGCGAGCTGGGCGGATGCCTTTGATTACTATCTTCCTGAGCTGATGAGCGGAAGCATATACCCAGATACAGCTTGGCAAGACTGGGATAATCATTTGTATTATCCGGAAACTGGAGAGCATAATGCCCCAACCGCTGCAGAGAGATGGTACAATTTCACACGGAACAATTTCACGATTGGCAATTGGGAGGATGGCTTCTTCGCAGCAGGAATTATGGCACACTACTTCAGTGATCCATGCATCCCAATACATACTGATGATTCATGGCCAGGCCATTCAGGATATGAATCAGATATCAATCAGAATCTTGACATTCTGACATTAGCAACTCCGTCTGAGGACTATGTCACTAATGTAAGTCAACTGGTTATCGATTCTGCAACCTACTCACATCAATACTATGATGATGTCTACTTACAATATGTGGATGACAACTCTGAGGCAATTGCAACCAATGCAACAATTAAGGAGTTGACAGAAAATTGTCTAAATCTTGCAGTAGATGGCTTACTAGATTTGTTCTATAATGCGACACTTGGTCTCAATGCCCCAGATGTCACAATCACATATGAGTACAAAGCAATGCTTGATGTAGGCCATGGGAACGATTACGCAGCTAGTGATTTGGACACAATCAACACAACGCTAGCAATCAAGGGTTTCGAGTTGATTCTCCAGAGTACTGCCATCACAACTGAGAGCTTGGCTGGTATTGACTTGTTTATTGCTACTTGTGCTAGTACCGCTTATTCTGTGGATGAACTGACTGCGATTACCAATTGGGCAGGAAGTGGAAACAAAGCATTGCTCCTCACAGGAAGAGGCGATCATGCTTCAAGTCCAACGAATACAGCATATCCTGATGCGATCTTAGCATCAATAGGCTCTAACATTAGAAATAATGATGATAATGTCTACATGGAAGGAACTTACAATCCTTGGTATAACGACTTAACGGTAATCCCAGCTCCAGCAGATACGGTGAATCTCACAGCATTCGTAAGCACTGTGACTTTCTTCTCACCAAGTAGCCTTTACTTCCTCGATGATGGTCCAGTGCTTCCTATTATCTATGCAGATGTCACAGGATATCAGACTAATCAGGAACCACCTAGTCCTATAGTCATTTATGATAATGTCATGGATGGACAATATGGATATCAAATTCCACTAGCAGCAGCAGAGGAAATTGGAAGCACAAGATTGCTTGTTACTGGAACGACATTCTTCAGTGACTTTGATTATGGAAAACCACAATTCGATAATATTCAGTTATTGGAGAACTTTTTGGATTGGTCGGTAGGCAATCGTTCTGAATGGAACATCGCAGATGTGGATGAAGTGGGACCAAGAATCGGAGCCATCAGCTGGGATCCAGCAGCTCCTGACGATGGCGACAAGGTAAATGTTTCAGCCACAGTTTCAGATCCTAGTGGAGTAGCTTCAGTGTATCTGAAGTACAATAATGGAACACATGATGTATCATTGCTAATGACTTCAGAGGGTGGTGGAGTATACGTCGGTGAAATCTCTGATGTTTCAAGTGGCTCTTTGACATTTATTATCGAAGCAGTTGATACTTCGGATAATGTAGCAACACGAGCATCATTCACAATCACATGGACTACTCCAACTACGACGACTACAACACCTACAGGTACCACAACACCACCACCATTAGATTGGGTGCTAGTGATGAGCATGATAGGAGTTGCTATCGTTGTGTTACTAATCATTATGATAGTAGTGAAGAAACGATAGTACGAACAATGAC
>JAEORI010000042.1 GCA_016840965.1 Candidatus Thorarchaeota archaeon
GGCAGAATACAATCTCTTAATGCATCGAGAACCATTACAGGAAATCTCTATGTGGAAGACCTTGGTCTTTTAGAAGCAACTCGTGCTAGGTCATCCCTCGAACCTGGAGAAGCTGCTGAAGGTAGAATGTACACCATACCACCAAATGGTTCGATTGTTATCAGCCAATGTCATATCTCAGTAGGATCGAATCTACCTTCTAACGTGGAGATAGGAGAGCAATTCAACATTTCTCTGTCAGTCAGCGATGAAAATGGAACTGCACTATCTGATGAAACCTATGCTCGTGCTGCAATCAACAATATGCCAAATCCAATGGTTGAACTACTGATTCAGTCTGAAGCAGATGGTACACTGACGGTGATGGTGGACACGGGAACATTGGGAATTACTCCTGATGATCATATGATAGCAGCACTCTACAAACCAGTTGGCATGTTCCATGATTATTGGAACTTCACCTTTGTCCTTGCTGATACTGTAGGTCCAACTATTGAGAATGTATCCGCTGTTTTCAATGAAGCACTCAATAGAGTTGTATTTAGCGCAAAGATCACAGATTATGATTTGAATACAGGGAATGTTATTCTAGTTACAATTGATGGACCATTGGATACAGCCATTCCTCTAAATCACTCCATGGCATACAATGGGAGCCACTTTGTTGCTAGTATCGAAAGAGTGACCTTTGCTAGTTTGGAAGTATATTATCAAATTCTAGCTTTTGATAACTCTGGAAACCATGGTGAATCAGAAATCAAGTCGATAAGATTCGCAATCTCAGAACTTGGACCACTTGGTATCTTTATAGCTGCTGGTGTTGGAGTTGTGGTTGTGGTCGGACTAGCAGTGTATATGCTAAGACGTCCTGGGCGCTAGATGTACGAAAAAGCAAGAGTGGAAAGATTATCCATTCTTGCTTCATTCTTTCCGTTCATGAGCTACACTGTGTCTAGTGATATTGAGGACTTGACGAAATCATCAGCGCAAGCTTCTGAACAAAATGTTTCAGACTTATCTTCAATCTTCCTGAAAACCATTTGATTTTTCTCGATTGGATCACCGCAGAATGAACAAATATTATCCATATCCGTAGTGTTCCCACAGCACGGAGTTAGGATTACATTCTTAATTTCCTGTTGAATCTTTAGAAACTCCTCATTGTCCGATAGGAAAATGTAGGCTAATCCTTGGAGTAAATCGCTTAATGTAGTTGCGTCCACATCGACATCCTTCAGGTGAGTCGCGAGGTATTCCATCGCTTCATCCACCATGTCAATCTGTCTTAGCATCAAGTCTTCCAAATGGCCCCATTCTTTTTGGTCTATATCCACATCAAGTCCATCTTTGAAGAGCTTAAAGTATGAGCCTACAACATCGCCACTCATCTTTGAGTCGATGATAACATAGACCTTAGCCGTGCGTCTATAGTAAGTTCCTCTTCGGCTCTTACTCTCATCTTCCTCTTTCGGAGAGAATTCCTCCACTAGATGTTGTTCAACTAGTTTTGGTAAGTGGTAATAACAGTTGTATTTCGAAACCTCCACTTCTGGGAGATATTGTTCAATATTAGCTACTATCTCAGGAACTGTCATCCAGAACCTTTTGATCTTCTTCTCTTCAACTATAGTAGTCCTAACCTTTGTCCCATCAGGTTTTGTTTTTTCTTCCGTTGAAACGTGTTCCTTCACCATTTCTGTTCCATATCTAAGAGCAACCAGAATTGCACGCCGTATTGGGTCCCGAAAAGATTCTACAAGGCTTTCCTTTGTAATCGTCATGAAACTACGAACTTTTGAATCTGGAAAGTCAGGTTGTATCTCAGCGGTCATATAGACACCATTATAATTTTAATTAGTACACCAAATCTTTGTCAAGTTATACATATCACACTTATAAAACCTTTTCCGTATCGATTAGTTCTTTTATTACACCAATATCATCACAAACTTTATAAACAAGTGTAATGTTTACACTATATTAGAAGCAAGTGTAATGATTACACTATTGCAACCACTAAACGATTATATGGGTGATAATTATGGCGTTCAGTATCTTGAAAAGAAATGCAAAGGGTAGTTGGGAAAGTGTTGAAAGAATAAGCAATGAAAATTCTTCAGCATACCGCTACGCCCGCTATGCAAACACAGTAGTTAGGTGAATCAGCGAATTCTCTCTATTCTCCAAAACAACTGAGGAAATATCACGTCTCAAAGCAGTGGCGTGATGCTTCCTCTATTTCATTCTATTTCTCTCAATTACATCTTTTGGGACAACAAAAAGGGTGTTGCTCTATCAAAAACCGTATATTAGCATTCTATAGGAATGTGAACTGAGGCCATGCTTAGATCAATTTCGATGGCATGCCCAAAAAATCAATGATTGCTTGTGATTTTCAAAATGTCTTTTAAAAGTCGGAGGTATGAACTTTGGGATACAACAGTTCACAAAGAAAGAAATCCAGGAAAAGAAAAAGGCAAGCAAAGCTCCATCATAGGAACCATGTTTGAGTGTTGAAAATGTCGAAAAAACAACGACGAGAGCAATGGATATGTGGACATCCCACCACCTTACGACTGAGTATATGAGTTTCATTCGATAATATTCAGCTTCGACACCCAATAGTTTCTAGAAACCCACTTGAGCAATCATCTTCTCGAGTTTAATTCTACCGAGTCTCGGGAATTTCTTCACAGGGTATGAAAGAAGAACATCCACAGATTTAGAGAATGGTGCGTCCTTGGTAATTCTAGTGATTTGCTCTGAATCCCTAAAATGATCAGTAACGAATTTTGCAAAAAGGATTGGATCTATCGCAGATGAGAATGAGAACCAATATTCATTCTGAAATGTGGTACGCAACCATTCATCAATTTCATCTAACTTCGAAACTTGTTCATCATATCGGATCTTGAGATAGAACTCATTATTATCTCCGAAACTCAAGTTCCACCGAACAGCGAACCAGATTGCATTACTATCGAGCATTTCTTGAATAGCTCTACTCACGCGTCTAGCTGTCAAACCAGTCCTTTCAGAAAGGTCGCCCACTTGCATACGGGCATCTTCAAGTAGATATTTCAAGACTCGGAGGTGTAACTTCTTTAAATCAAACTTTTCACCTCGTTGAGTCAGTGTAGGATGTAATTCAATACTAGTCACAGGATCAAGCGTTCTAATGAAAGACGCAAGGCTTTGAAGACCTTCTGCTCCTATATATTCGGAGTGGATGAAATATAACCGACCAAAGCCTGTCACTATTTGTCCGACTTGAATAACCATTGGATTAGATCCAATCAGTTCCATGAATTCTTCAGTATCTTCAGAACCATCTGTGAAAACCAATCCCACAAGATAATCAGAGTCCATCATGGCGGGTTTCAAAACGATGGAGAACTCCTCTATTACGCCAGTTTCTATGAGTTTATCCATTCGTTTTCTGATTGCAGTGGCTGTTAAGCCAAGCTTTTCTGCAATTGTTTGGTATGGCAGCCTGCAATTCTCGTCAAGTGCAAGAAGTATGCGCTTATCTATGGAGTCCAAAATTTCCACCTTAAGGTTCTCTGCTCCAAACTTACTGCATCTATTGATGATGCAGCAATGGTTGAGGATTTACAAATTTATGGTGGTATTAATGCTCTAAATAGGTTATCTTCTGGAGTTTCATCCA
>JAEORI010000304.1 GCA_016840965.1 Candidatus Thorarchaeota archaeon
AATGAGCTGATCAAACGTTTTGATTCCATGATGTTTCATGAATCTCATGAGATTAGAATGTTCTACCTGCTCTGGTGTCGGCCGCCAGACAATCTCACCACCGAACTCAAAGGTTTCTTTCAAGGGGTAAGCTCCTGATAGCTTGGAACCTCAAGCTGTAACTCGGTAGAAATATACATTCACCTATTTCATAGTAGTGATTTAGAAATGGCGTAAGATTAGAGAGAAAGCTCAGATTTGTTCACAGCATGTTTCGTTATCTCAAGACTACAGGATTTGTTCTCCTTGCACCATTTTTCACATTTAGCAGCTAGTTCTTCCTCACGATACAACAGATCACATTCTTCGCAAAGAAATAGACCATTCACATTCTTTACCATATCAATGGATGTGGCTTATTTTTTCTTTAGTCTGGTGGTATGGTAATTACTGAGATGAGAATTCTCAAATCATTAATCTAACTGTAACAATAGTTGTGAATATCATGTCAAGTGAGTCTTATCCAGATTGCATAAAGAACCTGCCAAAGGCGAAGATGCCATTTCCGGGCGTTCAGGCCTGGATTGCTCAAGGAGCTGAATTTCAGGTTGGATTCTTCGAGATTGAGCCAATTGGAGTTGTAACTCCCCATAGTCATAGTGCACAGTATGGCTTTGTTATTGAAGGCGAAATGTTGCTGACAATAGGTGATACTACCAACCTCTACAAGAAGGGTGATTCCTACTATATACCTGAAGATGTTATTCATTCAGCAGAATTCAAAACTCGGTGTAGGGTAATGGATTTCTTTGCTGAACCTGGGAGATATGAAACAGAATAAGCTACTTTCGTTTCGTCGGGGCTTGAACAGTCCAAGCTTAGAAATAATCTGTTAGTTTCCTCATCTTTAGTTAGGTTACATAGCGATGAATTTATATGAATCTTGATTCATTATTAAATTGAATCTATATTCAATATAATTGGTGTAAGTAATGACAAAGATTTGTATTACTTCTTCAGGACCAACATTGGATTCGATGGTCGACCCCCGATTTGGTAGGTGTGCCTATTTCATAATCGCAGACCCTCAGACTTATGACTTTGAAGCTGTCCCAAACGAAGCTGCAAGTATCGCAGGGGGTGCTGGAATCAAAGCAGCTCAGATTGTAGCATCCAAGAGTGTCAAGGCACTCCTCACGGGTAGTGTAGGTCCTAATGCATTTCCTGCACTGCAAAATGCGGGAGTCAAAATACTTGCTGGAGTTTCAGGTACAGTTAGGTCCGCATTGGAGAACTATAACAAAGATGCTTTCCAAGAATTAATGATCCCAGGTCCCTCAAATGTTGGAAGGGGACAGGGAGGACCTGGACGTGGTCTAGGAATGGGGTATGGCTTGGGGTCGGGAATAGGCCGCAGAATAGGCCGGGTTGACAGTGGACGAGGTCGTCATAGAGGAGGGCGAAGGTACTGATTACTAGAATACTCATTCCAACAGAGAACATAGAGGGTACTGAGGTTGCTGACCATTTTGGAAGGGCACCTTTCTTTGCAGTGATTGATCTTGGTACAAACGGAATAACAATAGAGATGGAAGTCCATCCAAATACAGGTGTGCATTCGGGTGGACATGGTCATGCTCACAACAATGTCCAAAGATTTCAGCCCCATGCTGTGATTGTGCAAGGAATGGGGCCTCGTGGAATCTCTAGTTTTCAATCCCAGAACATCGTGGTTCTAAGAGCAAACAGCAGATCTATACAGGAAATTGTTCAAGCGTATCATCGAAACGAATTGGAGGAACTGACTGAAGGCTGTGCAGATGCCCACCATGAGTAGATGCGGGTAAATGGAGCATAGGGTGATTCATTGATTGTAACAGTTGCATCTGGGAAAGGTGGTACTGGCAAAACAACTATAGCTGCAAATCTTGCTCTTTCGCTGAATCGTGCATACTTGTTTGACTGTGATGTGGAAGAGCCTAATGCTCATACACTCATTCATCCAAAAAACAGCACCATTGAAGCTGTGAATGTACCAGCTCCTGTAGTTAATCAAGCGTCATGCACTCTATGTGGAAAATGTAGTAATTTTTGTCAGTTCAATGCAATTTTTGTTGGGAAGACTAGCGTTTTAGTATATGATAAGATATGTCATTCATGTGGGGGTTGTACTCTTATCTGTCCTGAACGAGCAATAAGTGAGCAAGCACGAACTGTAGGAGTTATCAAATCGTCCCAAGTAAACAGCATATTCCTTGTTTACGGAGAGTTGAATATTGGAGAACCTATGGCGGATCCTGTAATCAAAGCAGTGAAAGAACGCATTGTGAACGACGCGATAAATATGGTTGATGCACCTCCTGGAACATCCTGTGCTGTTATTGAAACCATGAAAGAAAGTGATTATGTTGTGTTAGTTACCGAGCCAACACCATTCGGGCTACATGACCTCGTGATGACCATAGAAGTTGTAGATAAGCTTGGTTTGCCTTTTGGTGTTGTAATCAATAGATCAACCATTGGGAATGATGATATGGTGAAATACCTGGCAGAGAACAAGATTCCAATTCTAATGGAAATCCCATTTGATAGAAAAATCGCAGAGCTTTATTCTAAAGGTAGACCATTCGTTGATGAGATTCCTGAATATCGTACAAGATTTCAGAAGATGATGAAATACATCGAGGAGATAGTGAATAGTGGTTCATGAAGTGGCGGTTATCAGTGGGAAAGGCGGTACTGGCAAGACCACAGTTTCTGCGGCATTTGTAGCGATAGCAGGAAATATAGTGATGGCTGACTGCGATGTTGATGCACCTGATCTACACATTCTCCTACGACCAAATATAGAAAACACTGAGGAATTCATCAGTTCGAAAATCGCAGTGATAGATGAAGATTCATGTACATACTGCAATATCTGCCAAACATATTGTCGTTTTGATGCAGTTAATCCGCCAGATATCAACCCGATATCATGCGAGGGATGTGGAGTATGTGAATTTGTTTGTCCAGAGAGAGCAATTACTATGCAGGACAAAGTTTCTGGTCACATTCACGAGTCATCGACACGCTTTGGGCGAATGGTACATGCGAAACTATTACCAGGGGAGGGAAACTCAGGAATGCTTGTGACTGAGGTGCGGAAGCGGAGTCTGCTATTTTCGGAAAAGAGTGGGAATGAAATTGTGTTGATTGACGGATCTCCTGGAATTGGTTGTCCGGTAATTGCTACAGTATCAGGATTGCATTTGGGAATTATCGTAACAGAGCCAACATTATCAGGCATCCATGATTTGCGGAGAATACTAGCCTTGATGAAGCAGTTTGGAGTCAAACCAGCCACAATTGTAAACAAATACGACCTCAATCGTAAAAATTCAGGAGTTATAGAGAAATTCTGCCGTGAAAACCATATAGAGATTCTTGGAAAATTGCCTTTCAATCCAATAGTAACAGAGTCGATGGTTGCGGGAATGGCTCTCCCAGAATATTCACCCGGCCACAGACTCGTGGAATCCTTAGAACAGATGTGGAAAAGGATTGAAGATATAATAAAATCGATTCATTAGAGTAGTTGCCTTACTTAGTGTCATATCGCGTCCATCGCAACCCATGAGAACCACATTTTGGACATCTGTTTTGTTGATCCTTCTCCATGTCTAATCGATATCCGCAGTCAGTACATTGGAGTCCACCAGAACCATCACCTAGAACATAACGGCCACCTTCGATTCGCAAAACTTGGCCTTCAACAAGCCCTTGAGCAACTTTGTTTCGAGCAGATGCAAGTATCCTGTTGAATGTTGGCTGGCTTATCTTCATAATAGTACAAGCTTGTCTTTGATCAAGTCCTTCATAGTCAGCAAGACGGATTGCTTCAAACTCATCAACAGTGAGAAGAATCTCTTCCAGCTCTTTGGCTGGCACACCAGCTGGTTTGTAGACCGAAACAGTTGGTTCTCTGTGTACAAATCGATGTCGCTTCCGACGAGGCATATTCTAAGTGTTAATTTGATGTTCAAAAAAGATTCCGGTCGTTCTGATATGTTCTCGCGACTCATGAGTCAGTGTCTGAGATGTATTTAGGTCGGCGCTAGTCCAGTCATTTCACTTTGCAATAAGCGAATCTTCATTAGAGTAATAGATTGAATTCGAAACTCACTGAGTAAGAAGGGAGAATATCAGGAAAATGCCG
>JAEORI010000305.1 GCA_016840965.1 Candidatus Thorarchaeota archaeon
TCAGCAAGGTTTTCGAGTGCATCAGCTGCTTTGATATTCAGTTCATTCTTCTTCTCATCTGATTCCACAAAATCTTGAGCTCTGAAATAGAAATCAGCTGCTTTCTTGTATTCTGTTGCGTCTTCAGCAACTTTTGCAGCTTTCATATTTAGTCTTACAATTTCCTTATACACTTCTGGTCCTTGAGGCAGGCGAACAAGCATCAGAGTTGCATTGTCAAAAGCTTTGAAAGCTTCTTCTGCTCTGTAAAGGTCACGATAGACAAGTGCTCCTTCCTCGTAGATCTTTGCTGCTTGTTCATATTCCATCTTTGTGGCAAAACGACTTGCTGCTGCTAGAAGTAACTTTGCTCCTTGTTCTTTGTTGCCCTCATTAAGCGCACTTCTTGCTTCTTTCAGTATTTCGTCGTCAGAAGTCAAGTTAAAGTCCTCTCAGTACTATATTTGATTAAGTCATTATCAGGCTCTCTTGAATTCATGTGCCTCATAACAGTTGTCGTGATGACTCTGTCTCATTTTTATCATGCTCAGAACACTCAAATATCCTGTTCTCTCTATAGAGTTGGTAGTTGAAACCAATTGAGCGGTGATGCAGAACTACGCCTTGGACTCATCGGCACTGGGAAAGCTGGGCGTACTCATCTTGCGGCTTTGAAGTCTTTGAAAGATGCAGGTCTTCTAAATATCGAAATCAACGCAGTCAGTGACACGGATGAAGGAAAACTGATGAAGACTGCAAAGGAGTTTGCCGTGCCCTTAACCTATGATGACCATATTGATTTAATCAATGATGTCAATGTTGATGTTGTCTATGTCTGCACTCCAACTAGTAAACACACTGATTTAGTAATCCAAGCAGTGAAGGCAAACAAGGCTATCTACTGTGAAAAACCAATTGCACACAGCTGTCCCCAAGTTCGAGAGTTGAATTCTGTTGCTATAGCGTCCTCAGTTCCGACCAGTGCTGGTCTAATGCTGAGGTATGATTCTTTTCTTTTATATGCAAAGCGTCTGGTTAAGAACAATGATTTTGGAAGACCAATACTTGCTCATATTCGTGATGACCAGCATTTCCCTTTGGATAAGGACGAGTATGCACAATGGAGAAGTGATACAACCGTGCCTGGAGGTGGAATCCTCCTGCATCAGAGCATTCAAGATATCGATGTGTTGAGTTGGTTCTTTGGTGATATTGTAAATGTATATGCCCAAGTTGGATTCTATAGTGAACAGGGAATCGAGGATCAAGCCTCTCTAATCCTTCGACATAGAGATGGAACTACAAGCACAATTGACTCAGTATGGCATTGGTTAGAACGTTCAAATGAAAGAAAAATTGAGTTCTTCTTTGAGAAGGGGTTTATAGGAATAACTCTAGAATCAGGTATAACTCACCTAGATTATCATCTTCAAGGACAAAGACCAGTCCGCGTTCATTCTGAAAACACGGAGCAGGCTCTTTTAGAACATCTTGACCTTGCATCAAGTAACTCAGAACTCGACATTCATGAGATTCTATCTGATATGAGAATGAACAAACATTTGGCACTCAACTATTCTTTCTTAAAAGCAGTCCAATCTGGAGAAACCCCTTCTCCAAATTTCCAAGAGGCAGTTTTAGCACATAGAATTGTTGATGCTGCGTATGAATCATCAAATAGAAATGCTCCAATTGACATACTCTAATGGCAAATTGGACATGCTTAAGTAGTTCCAAACACCCTCCATAAACGAGTTCAGCTATGCAAGAAATTACCCTGGATCAGGTTGATACATCCAACTATGATGTTATCATAGCCGGTGGAGGTGCTGGTGGACTTCTAACAGCGTTATCATTGACTGCTGAGGGTAGACGCGTTCTAATACTTGAGAAAGCTGAACGCCTCGGTGGTGTTTGGCATAGCCATTGGATAAACGGATACCGTGTAGACCAAGGACTACATGTTATTACTAGGGTTACACGTGGGGCTTTCGTGAGGTTTCTTAAGACGTACCTATCACCCCCACCTGTGTTTGTGCTACATGATGGATGGCAGTTCCGTGTATATGATAAAGTTGGTACAATTCCTTCTAGCATTGGAGAAACCCTTCGTTGGCCATTGACTGGTATGAAGGGTCGTTTGGGTCTGGCTCGAATTGGAGCGAAAATTAAAACCATGAAGCTTGAAGAGATGAAGAAGTACAAAGACATCTCCTTTCTTGATTTCATGCAATCAAATAATGCAACAAACCAAGTCATGTTGGATGTAATGCAGAGTGCGATCTATATGGCAGCTGGGGTTCCCATCTCTGAGGCGTCTGCATATGAAGCTCTAAGAACACTCAAAGACACAGATAAAGAATCATCAAAGCTTAACTCTCTTAAGCAACTGTTTTTCGGTTCAGGAGAATATGATGAAGGCTATGTGATTGGCGGCATGGAGGGTCTAATCAAGCGAGTGGTTGAAACCATCAATGGTGAATATGTACTAAATGCATCTGTGGACCAAATTCATGAAGACAAAGACCGAGTGACGGGCTGTACTGTCGCAGGTAAGATGTTTGGACATAATCACATTGTGAGCAACATCCCACTCTCGTTAATGCCAGATATTATCGAATCTGAAAATGAGGTCACTATGGACTTTTTCAAGCGATGGAGCCATATGCGACCAACACATGGCATAACACTTTGGCTTGGCCTTCGCAAGATTGTAATTGGTGATAGGAAAAATAGAGTGCTCGTTCATCCTAGTCCAAATAGATGGATTGTGTCAATCTCAAGCTTTGATCCAAGTTGTGTTCCTGAAGGCAAAGAGCTGGTCGGTATTGCGATGATGACGATTCCCGGAAAAAATAAAGATGAAATGGTTGAGATTATGAAGGGCAACGGGTTGGAGGAGTACTATCCTGGGCTCTTGGAAAATACTGAAATGGAACATGTTCAGATGTCCTATGCAACTCGTGCTGCTCTTATCCCTGGGCAGACGGATCTTGACCGACCCGGCCCACGAACTCCTATTACGGGACTATATATTGTAGGAACAGATACTGCTGGTTCAGGAGTTGGTCTACAGCAGGCTGCTCAATCAGCTGATGGTGTGGTTCGAGCTCTTCATGAAGACCTCTAGTTTAGACATGTTTTGTAGCTTTCAAAGAGAACATGAGTGGTATCAGACCATCATCTTCAGGCAGAACCCACATTCCGGGTTCTTTTTCGACCATGAAAGGGAATGCCTTGAAACGTGTAATAGGAAACTCGTGGAAGAATTCAATTGTCAATCCAGCATCAACTAGAACATTGAATATCTCTGAAATTGGATGGTTCCATTCATAAGATGGATTTATTCCGATTGATGCATCTCCAGAAGCATATGATCCTTCAAACTCAAATTTCAAAGGCTCTCTGCTTTGAAAGTATGGATATTTTACCTGAAGGTCTTTTGCACTATCTTCATTATCGAAAATTGAGGCGAAAGGATGGAAATCACGGATATAGAAGATACCTCCGGGTTTGAGGAAATCTGATATGATTCTAGCCCATTTCTCAAGATTTGGAAGCCAAACGAGCACACCTCCTGATGTGAAGACAATGTCAAATGATCCCCTCAATTTCTTTGGGAGATCGTAGATGTTCGAGCAGACAAACGTCGCGCCTATTTTCGCAATCTCACTCAATTCTCTTGCTAACCGTATAGCTTCTGACGAAAAGTCTACTCCTGTTGCAGTTGCACCCAACCGGGCTAGTGATAACGTATCAAGTCCAAAGTGACACATAAGGTGCAGAACCTTTTTTCCAGATAGATTCGGAAGTTCCTCTATCTCAATTGGATCTAGTGTCTGATTTCCTCTAAGGAATCCTTCAACATCATAGAACTCTGATTGATAATGAGGTTTTGCCAGTTTGTTCCAAAGTTCTAGATTTTTTCTGATATATTCATCCATTTAATCCACATGTTTTTGGTAAGTAGCGTGAACGTAAAGGTTATGTTGAGCCAATGCCGCGCAGGGTTTGGCAATAGGGTCAGTTCTTAGGAGTCTTTCTGATGAAGATGATTGAAATTCGTTGGCATGGTCGAGGTGGACAGGGAGGTGTTACCTCCGCTGAACTCTTAGCAAAAGCAGCTTACATTGATGGGTATAAAGGTGTACAAGCATTCCCATATTTTGGTGCCGAACGTCGAGGTGCCCCAGTCAAAGCATTCACTCGTATTGCAAATGAGGAAATAAATGTAAGAAGCCAGGTTTACACTCCTGATATTGTTGCTGTCCTTGATGCCTCAATTCTAGACCTAATTGATGTAACCGAAGGTCTTGTAGAAGATGGGAAAGTCATAATCAATACTCCGAAGGCACCAAAAGATATTGATTTACCAAAAGGGCATATCTATACATATGATGGAACTGGCATTGCTTTGAAAAATGGGTTGCTAGTGGGTGGACTACCGGTCATTAATACTACAATGCTTGGTGCTTTTGCCAAGGCTACGAGCCTGGTTAAGTTGGAAACTGTACAAAAGGTCATCTGCGAGAAGTGGTCTGGAAAGGTGGGCGAGCGTAATGCTCATGGCGCGAAGGAAGCCTACGATACTTGTACGGATTAAGCATTATGCATACATTCTTTCATATCCAGGTCTGCTCGCGCTTGGTAGTTGCCTACGCATTCCATCAACTTGTTGCGCCATCTCTTCCATTTTCTTTCGTATTTCTGCTGCACTTTCCTTGAGTTCTGAAACATCAATACCAACCTTGTAGAGATTGTTAAGAGCTTCCAAGAGTTTAACGGCTCCTTCTGGATCTGGGATCATTGCTATGGCTGGTGTGAGAAGTGCAAATCCAACCATGTCTCTACATAGAGTTTCAGAAAGAATTGAGCCAGCAATACCCGTAATAATTCCTTTAGTGAGAATTTCCATTGTATCATCTTTTTCAAGTTCAGCAATCTTTTCCTCTTCGGCTGCAAACAGAACTTTTCGTTCTGATGGCAAGCCTTCGGATGGAATTCCATCAAGTATCACCGTTTCTTTAACTCCCACTGTTGCTCCCCAATCAAGTAGGGCTGAACTCACAGGATAAAGTCCTTCCTCCGCGACTGGCAATTCTGCAGTTACAACTAGCAGATTTTTCTCTTTATGCCCATAGATTCTGAAGGGGTGTCGTAATCTTCCATCCAAAAAGACTGCCGCTGAAGGCATGTACTTTGATCTGACATGGGCGACTTCCTCCATTCCAAACTTGTCAATCAGTGTATTTGCAGCTATTGTCCCAACAACTCCTGCTGATGGAAAACAACAAACAAGCAATGGTTGATCCATCTCAATCTCCTTTGTCTGCACAACTTGAGCTTCAGGAGCTCCAAGTATGCGTACCGCACAATCTTCTTTCATCCTTCCAGTACCTCTATCTTTCATCAGTCTTTATAGGATATTAAGCTTCAGTCATGTAGGGTTAAAGTGCACATAGACTGTTATTACGATCTGAAGAGTTTCAATAATCCTCTTTTCAATTGCCTCAGATATCTCATGACTCTCAGTCAGTGTTATCTCTCCAGGTATTGTGCAATCCAACAGGACTGCGACTCCTGAGTTCTCTTTCTTGATTGTTGCGTCTTGATAATTTATTCGAGGAGCGAATTCTGAAACTATTTTTTTCACAGATTCTATAAGATCTTTTGATTTAGATGTGATATCACTGCTCTCATCTTTGGTAAGAGTCATTTCAAGATGAAGTGTTACTGAATTTATGTTACTAATTAGTGATCTAATTCCCTCTTCAAATTGCTCAGAAATTGAGTGAGCTTCTTCTGTTGTCAAATCAGACGACATCTCAAGATCAGCTGCGATGTCAAACCTGTCTGAAATCTCGAAGACTCGGATATTATGTAAACTCTGTACTTTTGGAAGTCTTCTAGCAACTAGTTGCATCTGGTCGTAAATATTCATCTCATGGAATCGTTGAACATCTTCTTCAGCAGGTTCTATGTGGACTAAAACATCAACTTTAGGAGCAAGATGCGAAAGTGATGACTCAATTGAATCCGCGATATGATGAGCATCAGCTAGATTCACTGTTTCATCCGTACCAATTATGATGTCGACGAAGAGGTTTGCCCCAGACCCTCTAACACGAACTCTTTTACATTCAACCACTCCTGGTATCTGTGAGCACAATTTTATGATTTTTTCATTGACTCCTTCTGGCGCATGATCTACAAGTGCATTATATGCACGTTTAGCAAGATTGTAAGAAACAAATAATATTACAAATGAAACTCCAATTGCACCTAAGGGATCACCTATTGGAAATCCACCCCAAACAAATGATAGTCCAATTAAAACTACAACGGAGCTCAACATATCTGTTCTGAAGTGGAGCGCGTCTGCTTCCAGAGCTTGACTATTATGCTTTCTTGCATTTTTGTAGAGCATCTGACTTCTCTCATAATCTACAAAAATGCTGAATAGCATGACAGCAATACCCCAAAATGTAGCTTCAGCGAACTCTTCAAAAACAATTCTTCTTAATGCCTCGTAAATGATCCAACCAGATGTTACCCAAAGAATTATAGTTTCAGCAAGAGCAGCAAAATTCTCAATTTTTCCGTGGCCATATTGGTGTTCATAGTCTGGTGCTCGAGATGCTCTTCTCACAGCTGCCAAAGTTATTCCTGCAGCTAGGAGATCAAGACCACTATGTAGTGCTTCAGATATCACTCCAATAGAATTTGTCATAAATCCTACTATCAATTTGACAAGTGTAAGAATAGCCGCAGCAACAACTGACATAGCTGCAGCACGTTGTACTTCTTTTCTTCCCAATGCAATTGGTTCCATAGTGGTCACATCGCAGCGCCAATCAAACCCGGATATAATGCTTGTTAAATGAGTACAATTTTAGGGTATAGTTATAACATACAAACTTGTTTTTGATAATAGAACTGGCTCTTACATTTACTTGTAATCTCTCAACCTTTAGCAGACATCTAATAGTAGATAAAAAAGGTGCAATCAATGAAGTACCGAACTGATACTATTATCCCTCCCCCAATTGTTAAATTGACGGAGGCGGCAAAACGGTTTAGTTCATCTCCCGGTTTTCTGAATCTAGGGCAAGGGTTACCTGGCCATATACCCCCTGATAGTGCCCTTAGCTCATTAAAGGAAAGAATCTCTCACCCTACAACTCACGTGTACACTCCTGATGAAGGACTCCTCGAGCTGCGTGAAGAATTAGCGCTATATCTGCGACAGAAATTTGATATCGATGTCAATCCACAGGATGAGATTGTGATTGCTGCTGGTGCGAACAATGCATTTGCAGGTACCATTTTGACTCTTATTGAACCGAACCAGAATGTCATCATGCCTTCGCCTTATTACTTCAACTCGGTGATGGCGGTTAACCTTGCTAGTGCTGAAATAAAAGAAGTACCAGTAGACTCGGAGTTTCAACCAAGAGTTGAAGACATCGAGAAAGCCATAGACGATAAAACGCGTGCAATATTCCTGATTTCTCCCAACAATCCAACAGGGGCAGTTTATGAAAGGTCTACAATTGATGGCATCGTGGACCTGTGTTTGCAGCATGATATAATGCTAATATCTGATGAAACGTACTCAAGCATGGTTTTCGATGGTGGTGAACATTATAGCCCCCGAACACGTCGAGATGCTGAACATAACGTAGTCACACTTGGTAGTTTCTCAAAAGACTTTGGAATGAGCGGATGGCGAGTGGGATATGTCATAGGTCCTCCCGAGTTTGTTAAAGAGTTTCTCAAGGTACAGGATACTATAACAATATGCGCACCTACAGCTGGTCAAATTCTCGCCTTGGAAGTGCTAAAGAAAGGACTCGATACCATTGAACAAGAGCTTCAGAGGATGAACCTTCTTCGTGAACTTGCATATGTACGTGTGCGTGAAATCGATATGCTTGATGTTGTTCACACAAAGGGCACTTTCTACCTCTTCCCACGAGTTAAAGGTTGTAACGACTCAAGAAAGTTAGTAATGGATATTCTCCAATCAACTGGGACCCTCATTCTACCAGGCGCAATATTTGGTAGTACAGGAGAAGGTCATGTGCGTATTTCAATAGGTCCATTGACACCGGAAGCAGTTGATGAAGCCTTTGATCGACTATCTAAATTCTTTGAGAAGGATTAACTGTCCTCATACATTTCCCATTCCCAATCAGTGACAATCTGGCTCATATATTCA
>JAEORI010000306.1 GCA_016840965.1 Candidatus Thorarchaeota archaeon
CGAATGGATGTTAGATGTCCAGTATGATAATTCAAATGTGTGAAAGCATTCGTCAATACTTCTCTATATGACATCCCCACGAAGAAAGAAGGCGCAGTACCCTTCTCAATAATCCTTTCAAAATCAGGAGGTTTTG
This sequence comes from Candidatus Thorarchaeota archaeon, assembly GCA_016840965.1. The sequence goes on from JAEORI010000306.1 coordinate 137, forward strand.
CTTTTTTCACCCAGTCAAACAGATTTGCCTCGCTAGCATCAAAATACTCCTGAATTTCAGAAAGTGGAGTCCCAATCCAATCCCCAGAAGTTCCGGGTCTATAGGCATCGAACAGCTCTGGATTCATTGGCGAGCCTTGTTCAATCAACATGTTCACAGTGAAGTCATAGACAGCAGCCTGATGTGCAAGAACCCATCCAAGAGAGGACATGCCACTCCGGGGACGATGGGATAGATTCTCACATCCAGCCTCTTTAAGGAGCCTGATCTCCATATCACGCCAGAGTCTTACACTTTTTGCAGCTAGCTGGACATATTGAATATCATTCATTCAAACCACTTGCAGAGTTGTGAGCCAAGTTCTTTTTGACAATTTGTATTCGAGGAAAGATTAGAATAGAAGGTGGGAGCGGCGAACCGCTCCCTGTTTCAATTACATCATTTTCTCTCAGATCTTATTCTCAGACAAACAACGGAGATAGCGACTACACCACGGATACCAACAGCAAAGGAAGACACAATTAGACCCGTGATAAAGGCACTTGCAGCAGAGGGTGCAGTCATTGGAAAAACTGAGAAAATCGGATCATGTGTAATTGAATAGCCATCCCATTGCGCGTAGCAGGAGCTGTAGTAGTATGTCTGCCCCCACCAGCAGCAATTGGCATAGGCTAGGTCGGTGGTGGATTCCGCGAGCATGGGTACTGCATAGAAGTAGTAGGGCATGATTGCAGGGACCACATCATATGTCTGTCCATCCCGTCCCCAGACATATGTCCCACCAAAGTCGACTGTTGACCGAGTTCGTGTTTCATCGGAGAATCGGAGAAAACCACCCGGAACATTCTCAGTTTCCAGAGAGTCTGTTTGAACAGAAACCCAAACATCATCTCCCGGGTCAACAGCTTCAGGTGGAGTTTCAGTAGGAGTTGATTCATTTCCAGGGAATGGGACAGGGTCAGTAGGAGTAACAGGAGATTCTGGGATCACATAGCTTGTGAAGGAACTCCAATAGTTGATTGTAAGACCCAAACCCTCAAGCGCAGCCGATACGTGTCCAGTTTGCGGATTGTTGAAGTCTCCAATATACTGGTCAATCTTGACGACCGCAGCATCATTGGTTGTTTCAAATCGAAAAGTAAGCTCAAACCGGTCTACTACAACAGGTATTGCTTCTTGTTCAAATGTGTATTCACCCATTCGAACCGCATCAAAGTACCAAACATCATAAGGTGGGTACCTCATTAATGAACCTTGGATATCAACAATCTCTGCGCTCCACTCTATCTGGTTGTCTGAATTGATATGAGGAGTAGAGATTGCTCCCATCATGGCATTCTCGGTTTGGAATCCGTAAACAAACTCTGAAGCGGTTTCGTTCATCTCATGAGCAATCCAATCAACTGTGCCATCCTCGTTAAAATCATATTCGACTTCGCTATAGATGATATCCATCCTACCATTACCATTTGTGTCGTTGAATGTACTAAAACCCGAGAAGTAGTGGTTCATCCAGTGTTCTGTGTCATCAGCTCTGAACATCTCATTGACATCGTAGCCAAATCCACAGTAGTTCCAGTCATAATCATACTCGTAGGTTTGATTCATGTAGGATGCCCATTCGTAATCAGGCGCTAAGTATGGAATGACTGTGTTGGGATCGACTAGTGTTCCATTTTCGTGTCGCCAAGTATATTCTGCATAGTAGTATGAGCTGGAGTTATACTCAGAATAATAGAATGAGGAATAGATGAAAACTTCATCTCCTGACAATGCATCTTCATTCGGCCACCAATATATCCCCCAAAGATTCGTAGCAATGTCAGGCTGTCGTGACATCCATGCCATATACGAGGCATCAGGATCAAGAAGAATTACAACAAGTAGGTTTGAGAAAGCCCAATCAGAAGTCCAATTGTAATAACTTGCTTCCGTCACAGTATAGCTATTGCCATAAATGTCCCTTACAATTAAGTCATAATAATAGTAATCACCAGTCACATTGGAGAAATATCTAGGCTCCATGGGTGTTGAATAGTCATTACCTGTTTCATTCCACCATTCCCATGCAACATAAACACCAGGTTGCATTTCAGTGAATGGGGTGACAATTTGAGCAGAATTAAAAGTCCCTCCTTGAGCGACTGCGGCGTTTGTTCCCACTCCAAGTACCAATATACTTGTTAATAGGATAAGAGGCGTGATTTGTTTCAATGTTGACTTCATCGTCTTTTCCTCTCATGTCATTTCCGTATGTCAAAGATACTGAAAGAATAGTATTATAGCAGTTTTCTGTGAACGGTTCAATGATAGTTGAAAAAAGAGGTTATGAGCGACTTATTCTTCATTTAGTGACTTATAATTGTCTATAAACGTTCTGAAATCATTATTATACTATTTTTTGACATCGTGTTCGAGTACCACTATCTTTGTGCGACCGCTCTCTCTTCGGCTAATCAGAGATTTTCGTTCTAAAGTGGAAAGGGTTACGCTTAACGTAGATTTACTCAGACCTGTAACTCGGCGCAGTTCATCTTGAGCCATCTGTCCACCATTCTCCTCGAGCCGATTAATGATCCGACGTTCGGTGTTAGTGAGTGTTACGACCAAGACCTTGTCTGGTGAAGCTTCCTGAGCATTTGATGTCATCATCATGTCTTCGAGATGTGATACTCTTCTCTGTAAACGAATGACAACAAGGACAGCTACGTTCAAGATTAGGACCAATGATATTACAAGTGCTATTGTGGTAGCGAGAAAGACAATCTCTTTTGCGACAGGTATTGCGGATATCCACGTCCAGAGAGCCACAGAGAGTGTCACTATAGATATAGCAACGAGAATGATGTCGATTCTCTTGCTCTTCTCTCCAGCACGGCTCATCACAGCACCTACCTCTGTTGAATGCTTCAGAACTTATGAATGCGTCTGAGGTTGATCGCTGGTACGAATAATAATCTATCAAAAAAGGTAAATTAGCTCTCCAAATAGTCAACCTGTTGATTTCAATGTCAAGACCAGCTACAGGGCAGCTCTCAAGAAAGGAGCTAAGGGAACTTCGAAGACTAATGGCGGTACAACAGGCGCTTGATGAATGGAAAAGGAAAGGATTTGAAGTAGACGTACCTATCTGCCCAATTTGCAAGAGTCCGCGCCTAGTCGATTTGACATCAGCTCATGATCTTGGTATCTTCCCAGGATCTTTTCAACCAGCGTTATATTGTATCGATTGTGGCTGGTATGGTCGAATCGCACCTGTAATGTCAAACCGTCCTGAGAAAGATGCAGTACTAGAAGACCTTCCAGGAGCGTTTGCACCATTGATGGATCCGAATTAGGATCCACTTC
>JAEORI010000043.1 GCA_016840965.1 Candidatus Thorarchaeota archaeon
TCCGACTTGAATAACCATTGGATTAGATCCAATCAGTTCCATGAATTCTTCAGTATCTTCAGAACCATCTGTGAAAACCAATCCCACAAGATAATCAGAGTCCATCATGGCGGGTTTCAAAACGATAGAGAACTCCTCTATTACACCTGTTTCTATGAGTTTATCCATTCGTTTTCTTATAGCGGTGGCTGTTAAGCCGAGCTTTTCAGCAATTGTTTGGTATGGCAGCCTGCAATTCTCGTCAAGTGCAAGAAGTATTCGCTTATCAATGGAATCCAAGATTTCCACCTTGAGGTTCTCTGCTCCAGACACACCACATCTATTAATGATGCAGCAATGGTCGAGGATTTACAAGTCTATGGAGGCATTAACGCTCTAAATAGGTTATCTTCTGGAGTTTCATCTAAAACTTTTGATGCACAGTAGACGCATCCATTACCAATGACCGATAATTGAAAACCAAATTCACGGAGTTTTCGAAGATATTCAAGATGTATTGAAAGCTGGTCAAATACTTCTGAGGAATCAGATACATCACATCCAATTGATTCAGGAAGAGAAAGCTCCACCTCAATTGAAAAAGCATTTTCATCAGGTTGATCTCGATCGAGAAGTATCCGGACCCATGGAGTTCGGTGCAGCAAGGTGGTCAGTTCATCAGAACTTGAAGTAGCTCTCATGAATTGCTCTTTCAATTTTATATTCATCGTGTAATTCACGGACTAAATACTTCATGAATTAGATATGAAAAGGCCTAAACCTGCAGGTTTGGAAATTTACGTAAGAGAAATCATCGCCTATGGTTCTGTAGAATTTCAATAACTTCAGCATCAGGAACATCATACCAGTTCTCATAGGCATTAGCTACAGCAAAAATAAAACCTGAATCTATCCTAGGACAAATTAGAGTCTCTACCTTATCTCTAATTAGATGAGCTGCTCCAGCGGAAGCTGTTGGCGATGCAACGATAATGCTGTTTGGTGTGAAACTTCTCACTGATTCAATAGCCGCCATCATTGTATAGCCACTCGCGATGCCATCATCTACTAAAATTACATCCTTATCAGTAGAATCGACAATTCCCACAAGACCCCGATAATCAGCCTTCCTTTTGTCAATTTGGTCTTGAGTCTGCTTGACGACTATCTCTATTTGCCGCTGATTCAATCCAATCGAACGTACTAGCCTTTCGTTAAGAAGAAGAGAACCTTGGGAAGTCAATGCCCCAAATCCTGCTTCAGTGTTACCTGGGACTTGAAGCTTCCGGACTATTATTGCATCCAATTCAGCATCTAGGAATTTCGCAATCTCAAATGCTACGGGTATGCCTCCGTTGGGTATAGCGAGAACGACTGGGCGTGTTTCAAATTTAACCTCCTCTAGATTTCGGGACAATATTTGTCCTGCTTCGGTTCTGTTCTTGTATCTGATCATTGGCTTCGAACCGTCACATTATAATTTCATTTCAGCCTACGTCATTATGGATTCTAATCAGAAACACGTGCTAGTGATTTTGCTAGTTTCTTCTTGGCTTCTAGATCGCTTAAACGATTAATCATGATTCGTTGCGCTTGAGGAGACCCGGCTCCGTGCATAGATTCAGTAAGATAACCAACTGCTGCTCGTCCAAGAGTCAGGTTCTCTATCAGTCGTAGCATTTTGACACGGTCGATTGTATCAACGCCTTCAGCTCCAGCTAAATATTTTTCGATAATGCTGCGAGTTTCAGGATTACTAAGCTCCCGTGCACTTGGACAAGTCACAAAGAGACCGCCTGCGATGTCCTGCAATAATCGGGAGATCTCATAGGGAAAACGTGTCACATTTTGCTTACATACATTTGCTAGAAGGAGGTCAACAAGATAATTACCAGCAGGCGTCCTATGACCAGCAGCTGAACACGCAATCCCGCATGAGTACAATGTTTCATTCAAATGAACCATTTCAGTTATTTTATCTCGAATATGTGATGCATTCTCAACACCATTGTATTCTGCAATAGATGCTGCTGCGCCAACAAGTACATCTCCCACTCCTACTTTGCACCCACCATAACTTTGCCTATGATAGGCTGCGAATGACTCAACAAGGCGAGAACAGAATTCACTTTCTCCATTCATGAAGATTCGTTCATTTGGTACAAAGACATCATCAAACACGATTAGACACTCTTGACCGCCATACACTGGATTTCCACAGTCAACATTTCCTGCCTCAGTTTCATCAAGGCGTCGAAGGTCGCAAGACTGACGTCCATAATAATAGGTAATGCCCTCTGCATCTGCGGGTATAGCACAGCAGATTGCATAATCTTTGTCTTCGTTTCTCATGGCAAGAGTTGGCATGATAAGATGTTCATGAGAGTTGACAGCTCCAGTCTGATGTGCTTTTGCACCGCGTATAACAACCCCATCATCTCTTCGATCTGATACATGGACATAAACATCAGGATCCTTTTGCTCAGATGGTCTTTTACTTCGATCACCTTTAGGGTCAGTCATGCATCCGTCAATAACCCAATCTTCAGCTTCTGCTTGCTTGACATATTCTATGAATCTCTGATGGTAGTCCGTGTGAAACTTTTGATCAATCTCATATGTTGTGAGATAAACTGCGTTGAGAGCATCCATACCAACGCATCTTTGAAAACAAGTTCCAGAAACCTGACCAAGCAAACGTTGCATCTTAACTTTATCTTGGAGATCCTCGGTACTGTTATGAAGGTGACAGAATCTATTGATTTTATTCCCGGTAATTACAGACTTGGTTGTCATAATATCAGAATATTCAGGCTGGTGCGCCAAGTCATAAGTGAGAGCTACGGAGTTAATTGATGCTTTTATAATTGGATGTTCGGTTGGATTCTCAATCTTTTCACCAAGTAAATAGATTTTTAGAGGCCCTCGTTTCTTGAGACTCTCGATATATTCTTCACCAGTTTTCAACACCATATCAGGAAGCTCCTATTTGAGGACTGATTTTGAGTTATAGTGCACCTCTACTTATGAGCTATACGCTAGTGATTTACATAACATCATAGTCAGCTCAAATCCTATAATCATCACTCCATAACTGTTACTTTATTCAAGTTTAGAAAATTATGTGCGAAATACTCAGCGTAGCCGAAGCATATATTGATAGGAATCCCGAAATCTAGATTTCCTAAGGTACAGTGATTTCCATGGATGACATCGATAAGAGAATCATCTTAGAACTTGATTCAGATTGTAGGATGACATACCAAACGATGGCAAATAAGCTGGGTCTCTCATCAACCGCTGTTAGAAAAAGAATAACGAAATTAATTGAATCAGGTATAATTGACCACTTTATGGCAGCTCTCAGTTTAGAGATGATTAACTCTGATTTGATATTAGCAATTGTCCAAACAGATGGATCAGAATACCAAGACGAGTTTGTTACAGAAATAGGAAGTAACTCTTCGGTTGTACAAGTGAGCCATGTAGCTTGTGGTCGTGGTGGGCTTTACTTTGTCTTTGGGGTTACAAGTGGAGTGCAAGCTCTATCTGATTTTGGACTATTTTTAAGAACCTTAAGACCAGTGACAAATGTTGAGATTCATGTCCTTGTCTATCCTAAAGGTAAGAAGATTGTTTTGACAAAATTACAACTTAAAGTACTAAAATACTTAGTTGACAATCCACGCATGTCCATTGCGGATCTAGCAGAATTAACAGGGATGGCTGCAAGAAGAGTTCGACGTGTCATTGATGAATTACAAGAAGGAAGTGGAATTGATTTCTCAATCTTTTGGAATCTTGGGAAAGGAGGACTCAATGAAGTCTTATTAAGAATTGAGTGGGATGAGAGCGTTTCAAATTACGAAAACATTAGAGAATGGCTCAGAAAAGAGTACCCACTAGAATTCTGGACACCATTTATTAGTGCTACCTCTCCAACAATGTTTGCTCGATTTGTTATTGATGACCTAGAAACTATCGAGTCCATTGCAAAAGTTGTAAGAAAATCTCCTTCTGTGAAATCGGTATCCATTCTTGTGTTCTTCTCTAATAGTTTATTCGAATGGCCCGGAGTTAAGGAGTTAAGGTTTCGTCTAGAACAGACAAAATAATGAATTGGAATTTTAAAACCATTCACCTTCTAGGACAATCTTGACAGAATTATATCCTTCTCAAGGAGCGGCTTCTCACCTGCATTAACCTTCTTAGTCGAATTGTTCATCAAGCCAACTACCTAGTGGATTCCAGCTTCCTTCTGGAAATTCTGCATGCTTTCCACCAACAGCAACGTAAAACATCTTGTTTGTGGATTGTATCTCATCAAATAATGCACGCACAGATTCTACTGAGAAAAGCTCGTCACTATCACCCACGCCAACGAAGACAGACATGTTGCCAAGTTCTGGCAATGTAAAGTCACGAAGACTAGTAATCTTCATGAAACGGTAGGTATAGTAGAAATTGAATAGAGGATCATCGTGTCCAACCATTCCCTCGCGATAATAATGTATCACAGGTTTGCTTGGTTTGAAAATCGAGCTGAAGAGTATCTTCAGTTTGCTACGCGTAGACATTCTAGGATAAGCACTAGGTCTAGTAGTTCGAGCGCCGCTAAAGAGTACAATTCCATCGATGTTCTTAAGGCAATTGTTCATCGCAACTGCACTTGATAATACCCCAAGGCTGTGACCTAATAGAACAACCTTCGAATGATGCTGCTTAACAAAATGAATGGATTCGCACAGATCTTTAATGAATCGCTCCATATTGGGAGTATCGCCTCTGGCCCCATCTGAGAGACCATGCCCTCTTAAGTCAAGACCATATACTGTGAATCCTAGTTCTGATAAAGGAATAGCAATCATCCTATATGGTCCACTGTGAGCAGTGATTCCGTGGAGGATTAAAATAGCCGTATCTTTGCTTGGCTTTTTAGCGGGCTCCCACATTCTCAAAAAAAGAGTCTGGTTGTCAGATGTGGTTATCAAACGGTGAGGATTCTTGAAGTCTTGCCGAAGTGCTGCAATGTCTATCACTATAAATCACACTATGAACCTAATCTCCTCCAGCTTTAAGTATTCTCTCCAAAGCGTGATTGAGGTTTGCTAAATGAAAGAAGTATGGATTGAGTATCATGAATAAAAAAGTTTCATCTCATTATCCCATCACGGATGGTAGACACAAATGCATTCTTGATTCTGGCCCAGTCTAGTTTCATATCCGTCGTAACCAATAGATTCGATAAACCTCCAATCGTACCTACCAATACTGTAGCAATGTTGTCAGCGTCCAAGTCACGCCTGAATTCCCCAGCTTCAATTCCTTCAGTAATAATATCAGATAGTAACTTGATTATGATCATTTGCTGCTTTTTGAACTCCTTCCTCATGTTTGGCATTCGAGATGAGGCTAGCTGAAACTCTAGATCCATTCGACATACTTCTTCTGAAACCTCACACATAGAGGCAAAGACTAAATCCGCGGTCTTTTCAAGTTTAGCAATCGCAGTTTTTTCTTGAGCGATTAATGATTTTAGTTCATCTAGACTCATCGCAGCGTTTCTCTTTTGAAGTTCGAAAAACAGTTCTTCTTTACTCTTGAAATAGCCATAAATGGCACCTTTGCTAAATCCACTTTCTTTCACAATATCATCCATAGATGTTTCATGATACCCTTTTTTAGAAAATAATGTCCTAGAAGCAGATAGTATCTTATCCTGCATCATCATTTTGTGTTCATCGGATACTTTTGGAGACAATACACGCACCTCATTAATATCTATCAAAACTGACTGGTCGGTTTAATATAAATCTTTTGAAATGAGTGAGGGTGTTGCCCCTGATTTCTCAAGGGCAACCAATAATTGACTCACTCCATCTCAAGTTCAGATTTTATCTCACCCAAAGTCATTATGGGCTTATTAGATCCACCAAAGATTCCGATAATTGCTAAAACAATACCTCCGAAGAGGTACCATGCTTGAATACCAAAAGCTTCAGCTATCGCTCCAGCAACCCCGAGACCAACTGGCGTCATTGCAGGTCCAAGGCTTAATAAAACGGTGAAGACTCTTCCCTGAATATTGGGTGGAACAATTGATTGAACAACAGCCATTATTGAGCCGGTTGCAAGAGGAATCATCATTCCAGCAACAAACATCCCAGCAACTGCAACAAGGAGCATATTAGCAGGTGCTAGTCCGACAACAGAGATGCTTACTGAAGCTGTAAGAAGTGCAACCAAAGCAGTTAGCATTCGTCTTCTGAAACCGCCCCAGACACCAAGCAGAACACCACCTAGAAGCATTCCAATACCCATCGCCGACTCAATCCACGCAAGCTCGAAAGCTCCTCCTGAGAAGTGAAGTAAGACAAGAAGAGGAGTCAACGCAAATGTTGGTACCAAGACGATGTTTGTCAACATCAAAGCGATTGTGATGAACCTACCTCCGGTCCAGTTCTTCATATACGAAAAACCTTCCTTGATATCCTCAACCACTGATGATGTTTTAGATTCCACCTCAGCTTGTGAAGAGGGTTGAGGAATGCGGATCAATAACAAGGGTAGCACAGCCATTGCTGCAGTTCCTATATCGACTGCGATGACAAATTGCATTGGTAGTAATGTCAATAGCAGGGCTCCCAATGCTGGTGCAGCAATCCTTGCTAGTCCTGAAAGAGCCTGATACATTCCATTAACCCTGGACAAATGTTCTTTTGGAACCATCAATGATGCTGATGCCTGAAGTGCGGGCCACTGAAAACTACTAAGTGTTGAACGTACAGCCATAGCTATGAATATGTATGCGATCTGGATTGCTCCGGTTGCCCATAGGAATGAAAGACCTGCAACTGCAACTGCAGAGAGTGTGTCAGAAGCAATCATCACATTCCGTCGACTCCATCTGTCAACTAATGCCCCAGCAAATGGGCTTACCAAAACTTGTGGCAAAATAACCATCATCGTTGCCATGGAAAGGATAAGCACACTTCCGGTGGTATACGTAAGCCACCAGACAAGAGCAAATTGAACAAGCGCACTTCCAACAAGTGAGAATGCTTGTCCACCGAAGATTTTCATGTAATCCTTTAGTTGGTTGTCCCCCAACACTGAGGTCTCACTGGATTTTTCGACAATTACTGATTCAGGAACCTGAACCACTATACTCTCCAGATTTTTGGTTTGAGGGCCAGAATCTGGTTTTGCTACATTCTTTGAGAGTAATGCCAATTTTTCTTTCTCCATCTTATTAATTAAACCGACTGTTCGGTTTTTATTATCTAAATAAACTGACTGGTCGGTTTATAAAGATTGTGGTATTCGTTGGTTCGGTTTTTTCAAGCAAGGAGGGATTTAATTGAGAACATGAGAAAGTCCCATAACCTATAACAGAGAGGATTCTAATGTGAGTAGACGGTGTATCAATTGGCAGATTCGCAAGATCAACTCCTCTACCTTTCAAAAGCAGATGTGAATAGAATCAATATCTCGATGGAAGAGGTCATTCAAAAACTGGAGATTGCATTTGCTGAGAAGGCTGAGGGACGGGTTGAAATGCCTCCAAAGCCAGGAATTCATCCAGGCGATGCAGATAACTTCATTCATGCAATGCCCGCATACATTCCTGCAATGAAATCTGCTGGTGTGAAATGGGTGAGTGGATTCCCGCTCAACCAAGAAAAGGGACTACCCTACATATCTGGTCTGCTAATTCTGAACAATCCTGAAACCGGACTGCCAATTTCAGTCATGGATTGCGTATGGATCACAGCTAAACGAACAGGTGCCGCAACAGGAATCGCTGCAAAGCATCTCGCTCGTCCTGAATCATCAGTTGTTGGAATACTAGGATGTGGAGTCCAAGGTCGCAGTAATGTAGAAGCCCTAAACGTGATTTTTCCTTTGGAAAAGGTAATTGCTTATGATATAAATCCTGAAGTCACATCCAAGTATGCTTCTGAGATAGAATCAAATTATGGATTGGAGGTCATACAAGTTAGAAAACCAAAGGACGCGGTTTCCGGGTGCGACATCATAGTGACAGCGGGACCAATTCTAAAAAAGCCTCATGCAACAATCAAGGCAGGTTGGATGGATGAAGGAGCTTTTGCTTCTTTGGTGGATTTTGATTCTTATTGGCATCCTAGCGCATTGATGGAATCTGACAAATTCTGTACTGATGATATTGCACAACTTCTGCACTACCAAGAAGCGGGCTATTTCCAAGCTATTCCTGTTATTTACGCAGATTTAGGAGAGCTGGTCGCTGGGCAGAAACTGGGAAGAGAAACGCCTGAAGAGCGTACCATCACATGCAACCTCGGATTAGCTATGGATGATATGGCTGTCGCTCCATTGCTTTATCAACGAGCTGTTGAGAATGGAATTGGCACCTGGTGGCCTTTATGAATAAATTCTGATAAGAGGATGGTTGGAAGAGGTAGCGACGAGGACACCGAGCGGCGTTATCGAGCTAAATCATCTATTTTCAAGAGATTTAAATCGAAATCAAGTTCATGAAGTGCGAGGGGATAATTAGTTGTTGACAATCAGAAATCCAAAGCTGATTACAACCATACTACTGATAATTACTATGCTCGTCATACCGATTGCATCTTTAGAGAGCAGGATTCCCAGAGCGAGTTATGAAATAACATATGGCGATGAGATAGCAGGGAGCGAAAGTATTGAGATAACCAGATCCTCACGTAATCCTGTTTCCTCTGTCCTTCTTCTCAATGATTCAATATTGAGCGAACAGAGTGATTGGCATTTAAGCCAATTTATTAGTTTCAATAGAACCTATTACTCCAAACAAATCGCTATTCCAGTTCTGAATGTAATTCAGGTCATTTTTAGAGTTACGGGTTATGTTGTTACGGGACCTATATTGATTTCAACACGATATCATGATTATCCAAATGATGCAAATGCAACTGGGCAGACAAGTGAATATTTTGAGATAGTCCAGCTTGCAACTCCGGATGATTATGATTATGAAGGATTGATTTGGGTTGATGTGGGAATTGATGGTTTGGACTGGAGTGTGATTGACCAACTCTATTATAGTGTTCAAGTGGAATTTTCAGTAAACCAATGTCCGGTCATAGTAGATTTGCAACGAACAAATGGAGAGAGTATGTATCACCTGCAGGAGTTTAGTGCAACTGACAGAACAAGACCCGTCATAAAGTTCGGTGGTTACATCTCATATCTTTGTCAGGTGAATGAAACAATCTATCTACCAAATGGAAACTATCCAGTATCTCTTGAATGGGAGTCTTACAAACCCTCTTTCAGTGATATCAGTATCACAAACGAATCCTTGTTCATTGAAATTCGCATTAAATCCGTTCGACTAGATATCGAAGCAACACAGAGAATCCCTGGTTTAGCTATCAATGTAGGTGAAGATTGGTATTATGATTACAAGCCCTTCCTTCTAAAGGATTCACCTTCATTCTACTTACCATCAGGAACATGGCAGATAATTGAAGTTACAGGTGAGCCAGAGTATTCACGTTATCCATATCATTTCTCGATTGATCTTGACCTAGGCGAAAATCGAAATATCACACTTATCGTCTGTGAAAACTGGATCTTAATCGGAGGAGTGGCGTTCACGCCAGGAAGATTATCAATTCTGATTGCGTCGATAATTGTGATAATTCTTACACTAGTAGTTTCAAGAAAGAGAATTGGAACGAGTTCAGTATTCTTGCCATTCATTCTTTTTTTTGTGGGAAGCATCTTACCTTCATATCAGAGAGCAGTACTAGAAGACTACCCTTTAACATTGCCACCCTATTCTCAATATATTGACACCCAATGGATATGGTTGAGTATTGATATCTCAGCATCAAGTACGGATAGTGGAATCATTGCAGTCACACACTCAAATCTATCAACGAGCCAAATACTATTCCCACTTTTACTCCTTGTTTTCCTGGGAATGATTCTCGAACACGTGAAAGAAGAAATCGACCCAAATTTTCCTGATTTTTTTGTTTGCGTTCCACTACTTGGGTACACATTGTACCAATGGGCCTATATCATCAACGTGTTCATGCATCCGTGGGAGTACACACTATCAATTGGCTTGAGCCCATTTCTCACTACCTTTGCATATCTTCTGTGGTATGTTCAATTCAAACGAAAAGGAGGAACATTGATTCAAACCATACACACTACGCAGAATTAGGTGTTTTCATGGGATGAATATAAAAGAACTGAAGAAGGTGCGTCCAATGCATCCATGCGGGGTTTGTTAGATAGAAGTAGTTTCATTTACAGTACTTCTCTTCTTGATTACAAGAGTCAGTACAATCAAGCTAACCATGATGGGGATTGAAACACCGACATAGACGTGGAGAGGCAATATAGATGTGGTACTATTAGTAGGTTCACCATTAGTTGTAGTTAGAGGGTTATTATTGATGTTGGACCAATTGAGTCTGTATGAATTTGCCGAGGGAACATATTCAGATAGATACTCCCGCGCTTTTTCAACATTCAATTTACCATATCCTGACCTGTCGTCCCATCCTTGGTCAAGAATATCTGTAGCACCCCAAACCAAGGCATCTTCAATTTGACCATTTGATGCCCAGGGAAACTGGTTCCAAAGAAGGACAGCTGAGGCTGCAACTATTGGTGTTGAACAGGATGACCCTCCAAAGGTGCCATAATCACCTGTAGTCTGCATATATGCAGGCACACCACCTGCAGGACCAACTAGAAACAGCTTTTCTCCATATCCACCTTCGTTAAATGTACCTGTACTATCAAATCTTCCAATAACTCGGACATATGGCAATGACTGAGGAACATCCTTTGGTTCCAGTGGATAGAGCGTGTTATCACATCCTGCAAAAAAGAGTGCTTCTCCGCTTTCATAGAGTTCTGAAACCTTATTCTGAAGTTCGACCAAAAGTGAATCATCAAATTCGAGCAGATATACTGTCGCGAGAAAACTCATTGTAAAGACCATTCTTCCAAAACTAGTGCCCCAATCAAATATGTCTATTAATTTCTGTAAATATATTCGATACGAGGTAACATCCTCAACAGGATAACTACCCCA
>JAEORI010000307.1 GCA_016840965.1 Candidatus Thorarchaeota archaeon
AAAACATGGAGGTTTTTTTGGTCGATTCTTCAAGCATTACGATTATTGGGAAGAAAAGAAAAAATCGCATCTTTCGAGTACGAGAGAAATTACAAAGCGGCTTCTTGACCTGGGACTTACTAAAGGATGCACTTTCAAGGTAATTCAAGGAAGGAGTCGTGGACCTGTACTTGTGGAGATTCGAGGAACACGAATTGCGTTAGGTCACGGACTAGCAAGTAAAGTTCTCGTTCAAGTTTTGGAGGGTCAGGCATGAAAGTCAGAGTTGCTCTCATTGGGAACCCCAACGTTGGCAAATCAGTGATTTTCAACAGTCTGACGGGCTTAAGGCAGCACACTGGGAATTGGCCAGGCAAGACTGTAGAGATGAAACAGGGATATTTCAAACATCATGACGTGGAGTTTGAGGTTATTGACCTACCCGGTGTGTATAGTCTTAGTGCTATGTCCGAGGATGAAAAAGTTGCGCGGTCTTACATCGTTGACCATCGCCCTGATATAGTAGTTGATATTGTAAATGCATCACAGCTTGAGAGGAACCTCTATCTCACGCTACTTCTTATCGAACTTCAAGTCAATCTAGTCATTGCACTCAATATGTATGATGTTGTCGAAGCTAGGGGAGATCGGATTGATCGAGAGGGGCTGTCGAAACATCTGGGTGCTCCAGTCGTAGCAACAACAGCAACCAAGAAAGAAGGAATTGAAGATCTAAAGGATGCGATTTTGTCTATTGTCCCAGTAAATTATCTAAATAATTCCAAAGATGATAAATCTATACCTGTCCATCCAGCTGGAGATATTGATGGTGGAGATCACCTACATTATCATCCGGTACATCATCATCATGGAGAGTTTGAACGACTAGCCCCACCAACAATTAAGTATAGTCCAAGGATTGAGTTGAAGCTAAAAGAACTAGTTACAATACTACAAGATGAAAAAGAACTTCTAGACAGATTTCCTCCTCGGTGGTTAGCACTTAAGGTACTTGAAAGAGACCCTGAGATAATCGCACTCTTTGAGAACTCCCAAATCAAAGAACGAATCATGGAGGTGACTCTATGACACCTTCTGAATTGGTTGAGGAGGATGAATCCATAGATCCACAGATCATTCTTGCAGATGAAAGGTATGAGGTCATTGGTCGGATTCTATGTGAAACCTTTGAACCAGGAGAAGGAAAATGGATTCTAAGTGATATGCTCGATAGAGTCCTTCTCCATCGTTACTTAGGCTTACCAATTTTCATTGTCATTATGTGGGGTATGTTCCACTTCACCTTCGAAACCTCATTGGTCTTCATGGAAATGATTACCCAGTTCTTTGCATGGCTTGGTACATACACTTCTGTGATACCAAATCCATTAGTTGCATCTCTTCTGACAGATGGAATCCTTGGAGGAGTTGGGTTCATACTTACATTTGTGCCACCGATTTTCTTCCTTTACTTAGCAATCTCAGTATTAGAGGACACTGGATATCTTTCTAGAGCCGCATTTGTAATGGATCGTTTCATGATGAAAATGGGATTACATGGAAGGTCATTCATACCTTTACTCCTAGGATTTGGTTGTAATGTTGCAGGAGTTATGGCCACCAGAACTGTAGATGGGGAATCAAACAGACTTGCAACAATACTGGTTAGTCCTCTCATGTCTTGCGCAGGAAGACTGCCAATCTACATCCTTATTGCAGGAGTGTTCTTTCCGACAATTGCAGGAACTGTTGTATTCTTCATGTACATGCTAGGGATTGTAGTAGCTATCGTGGTGGCGATAGTTTTCAAAAAGACCATACTTAGGGAGGAGTCCTCCTCTATGCTCATGGAACTCTCACAGTATCAAGTCCCCACAGTTCACGGTTCATTCAGACACATGTGGGATAGAGGTATTTTATTTGTGAGGACTGCAGGGACTTACCTTTTAGCTGGCAGTATCATTATGTGGGCGCTCTCCGTATTTGGTCCAGCAGGAGCTGGAGTGCCAATTGATGAGTCATACGCAGCGATTTTGGGACGCGCCTTTGAACCGATCTTCATCCCACTTGGTTTTAGTTGGCAGATCATTGCGGGTCTGATTTTTGGATTTCTTGCAAAGGAAGCAGTAATCCAATCTCTTGCCATTGTTTATGCAGTCGGAGGTATGGCACTTGAAACAGCCCTGCTAGCAACAATAAGCCCTCTTCACGCTGTTGCTTTGATGGTTTTTGTTCTTTTGTACATCCCATGTCTAGCAACTGTTGGGGTAATAAGAAAAGAAACAGGTTCATGGCGATGGACTGGCTTCTCCATAGTATATCAACTAGTCCTTGCATATATCATAGCACTCTTAGTAGTGGTCATTGGAGGGATAATCTTTGTATAGGAAAGGACTTGCTATACCGAAAGATGGCAAATTACCATCGATTCTTACTCTTGCTATTGGTATTGCCTATTTGAGTGTAGGAATCATCCAGGTCCTCTCAGAGTTTCATTTGATTCCACTAGTTATTGGCACCACAGATTTCATTGGAGGATTTCTCCTCATTATTGTTGCATCTGTCTTCCTGACAGGTGTTAAACCTCTGTCAGAAAGCAATCAAGAGGGATATGCTTTCATTGCTGTTGGATATATTCTGGCAGGTCTTTTATTTGGTCTTCAAATCTTAGTTATTCTCACTAATAGTTTAGGCAGGTTACTCCATTTTGAGGATTGGCTGACATGGAACATCCTGAATGATTTCACACCTTCATTTTGGATGTTCATCCTTCTAATAACGGGTACAGGTTTACTTTTAGTCATTAGAAATATGAAGAATAAAATCTTCGGTGGATCAAGGGAGAGTGTTCAGGGATGATTGGAAAGGTTTTGAAATTGATAGTCGCAGAGGGAATTCTAGACAAGAACGAAATAGCTCGTCGGGTTGGAGTGCAAGTCGAAACACTCGATGATATCATCCGATTACTAGTTGACAGAAGATTCCTGAGAATGGAAGAGAATGGTTGTGATGTTGAGCCTACTTGTACTGGGTGTCATAGCACAGCAGGTTGTGATAAATCAACAAATACAAGTAAAGCATTCTATGTTACAGAACGCGGAAGAAAATATGCAGTGTTGAATGGAGGTGGAGATGAGTGACCCTACCTGAAATAGAAGAAATAGAACTAACAAAGGCTCTTGAGATGTACGTCAAAGTCGCATATGAGCTAGAAGAGGAATTTGGTATAGCAACGGTTTCGGACATGGCGAATCGTTTAGATGTAAAGGCACCTAGCGTTACCGCAGCTCTACAGAAGCTCGATAGTATTGGTATAGTTCAATATCGACGATATCAGAATGTCAAACTCACAAAGATTGGGAGAATCATTGCGAAGAAGCTTCTGACTCGTAATAGGACATTGATGGACTTCCTTCTTATGATTGGCGTGGACGAGGAAATAGCTAGCACTGACGCTTGCGAAATCGAGCATGTTGTTAATCCTGTGACGATAGAGAAACTCGCGGAGTACATGAAGAAATCATCGGGAAGAAAATAATCAGTCTTGTCAAATGTTAAATGCGAAAGCATAGTATGTCTGACTGGCATGCTTTCATTGTGCCCAATTCTGTCGCGCAATTTAGGAGGCGACTAGTGTGAGTTCGAGACCTCATGTATATAGGATTCTCATCGCAGGTGATGAAGAACTTGGCTTCAGTCTTTGTGCTAAATCTCTTGACAGGAATCTTACTGACCCAAGAACCATCGCAAAAGAGTCACTTCAAACGGATTGGCCAAAAGATGAATGGACTAAGTTGGTCTCGGTCTCGGAGAAAGGTGTCATCACTACTCTGGAGCTTGATTTAGAGCTACATGGTCCATGGGTCTGGGAGCTCTATGACACTCTTGAACCACGAGACTACTTCCGGAGATTTGCTGGCGTCATTTTGTGTGCTAACCCAACGCGAGAAACATTACCTGCAGAACTGTCGAACCTAATGGAAACAATAAATCTCCACGCAGGCCATATTTTACCAACAGTGATGATTGTAGACAAGTCTCAGAAACTTGTCAAAGGGCAAACCGAGGCACTTCGTGAAATTGCAGACATGTTGTCAATACCCATTTTCTTCATTCGACTAAACACAGGGGAGAACATCGAGCAAGTCTTCAAAAGCCTAGCCACTGAGGTTTTCTCCAACGAAAAAACCTGATCTCACTATTGACACAAGCGTTAATGAACATCTTAAAATTCAAAGGTACGCAATGTCTATCTAGTGGTCTGAGGGATGAGCGCGAAGGTATTGATTGTTAGCTTCCTGATTGTTCTCATTCTATCAGCTCTCATTCCTAATGACCGAGTAGATTTGGAGATTATCATTCCAGTAGAACCTGAAACAACCCTTTTCCCTATAGTTACAGGGAGTATTTCCAAGTCGGACGATTATGAGTATGAAATTCCAAATGGCCTCTGCATAGCAAATGATGGCACCATCTTTGTAGTTGCTGCGCATCCTTTGTGGCAGATAGTTCATGGATCCGCTCCTGGATCATTTATAGCTTGGAGAGGTGATGGTAGCGTCCTATGGGCTCAGAGATTTACCTCATTTGATCGAGTACTCTATGATGTTGAGACTGATGACACTCACCTGTTCGTGGTGGGTTGTAGAGGAGGGTATTTTCATTTAGCTAAGTACGATATGACAGGTAATCAGCTGTGGAATGTTACTAGGAGTATGGCTAATAACAGCTATGGAGTTGAGTGGGGGAGGAAACTCTCTCTATTAAGTGACGGAACAATCATTGCCAGTGGAATCTCCATGAATTATGATGATTCCACCTCCACGTATTTTATAGCAGCAGTTAGTCAAGAGGGGGAGATTCTTTGGCATGAGTCATTTCTGAGTGATCCTTCACCTTGTTGCGACTCTGATTTCATTTATCTCGTGGAAGAGAACATCGTACAGAAACGAAACAGCAGTGGATTAACTATATGGGCAAAAGAATGGAGTGATAGCATACAAACTGATAGTCAATTAACCTTCCATTTTATTCAAATGGATATTCTCTATATAGCGCAAAATCAAGAAGCAATTTTATCCACATCATTGAATGTTTCAACGTGGAATCTAAACACTGGTCAGGGACTATGGTCGTGTAACTTCAGGTTGTGTGATACAAACCAGCAAGTGTACAATAGCTCAGGAATTGAATTCAGGGTATCTCAAGATGGATCTATGATGATTTTAATGGGGATACACGAAAAATATGTGGGTAACAAGATAATGGGGATAACAGGAGGGAATTCTTGGTATTTGCTGCACATAAATCAAAATGGAGAGCTAGCATCATACTTGAATCATCTGAATGCGACCATGTATAATGCTAAACTCGAAATAGACAATACTGGACTCATATACACTGCAGCGATATCGACCTTAGGAAATCTCACTATGTTTGTCTTTGATACAAACGACTTTGTTCCATTTTCAACCTCTAGCTCAACGACTAACACCCAAAATGCCAACATTGGTAACTTTGAAATGAC
>JAEORI010000308.1 GCA_016840965.1 Candidatus Thorarchaeota archaeon
GTTAGGCATTTGATTGATTTGAGAGACCCTTCGTTTGATAATGTTCATTGGCAGCTCAATGTCGTCTGGAGTGCAGAGGATAATTGGCAGGATTTTGATGGGTGGGTGAGTGACGTCTATAACCCAGGAATATCTCGACTAGTTGAAGACTGGGTCCGTAAGATGAAAGAAGGGATTGTTGAGGGAATTGTCCCCTTCAAACCTCTGATGTATTCTCTGCTTACCGGTGAAGAAGTTGAGATGCGATGTGGTTCTGGATTGGACACGTTCGCAATTCATGTTGACGGTAAGATTGGAGTCTGTCCAATATCTCCTGATTGGGAGTTTTCAATAGTAGGCGACATCTGGGAATCAGAACCTCAGGAATTGAGAGACATCATGAAGGTCGATGAGCCATGTCCTTCGTGTGACGATTTCAGAATTTGTGGAGGTCGATGTCTATTTGCCAACAAAGAAAGATTGTGGGGCAATCAAGGTTTTGACAAAGTGTGTGAGGTCTCCAAAAATCTCTTTGAAACATTGAGGATACATGTCCCTAGAGTGAGAGAGTTCATTGAAAATGGAATTATTTCAATTGAAGACCTGGATTATCCCGAGTACAATAATGGCTGCGAGATTATACCTTAGGAAAGGCAAATAACAGAATAAATCGCCGCCACAGTGAACAATGATGACATCTACTCGTGACGTACTGGAAGACCTAGCATCTGGAAAGATCTCCATCGACGAAGCAGAAAAGAAGCTCAGGGCGTTAGCACTTGCAAGAGTCGGCGAAATAGGTATGGTTGATGCCAATCGACAGGAACGGAGTGGTGTACCAGAGGTTGTGTTTGCTGAAACAAAGACAATCGAGAGCCTTGTCCAGATTGTACAGGCACTTGTAGACAGGAATGGAGCTGCTCTACTTACAAGAATGAATCAGAAGAAACTTGAAGGTCTTCAGAAAGCACATCCTAAACTTAACATTGAATCAAAAGGTTCAGAGGAGCACCTTACTGTTTTTGCATATTCCAAGTCATGGTCTGAGCCATCAAAAGAAGGCAAAATTGCTATTCTGACTGCAGGCACCTCAGATGTCATCTATGCTCGCGAAGCAGAGGCAATTGCTAGAATTATGGGTGTTGACACCTTGACCTTTTATGATGTGGGTGTTGCAGGTATTCATAGGCTGATTGAACCAATCCAGAAGATTGTAGATGAGGATGTAGATGCGGTTGTTGTGTTTGCAGGAATGGAGGGTGCTTTACCAACAGTTGTTGCATCACTCATCGATGCACCAGTGATTGGTGTACCTGTCCCAACGGGATATGGATATGGAGGAAAAGGTGAAACTGCATTAGCATCCATGTTGCAATCATGTGCGCCGGGTCTTGCGGTCGTGAATATTGGGAATGGATTAGGTGCGGGTTCTGTTGCAGCTCTGATTGCTAAAAGATGTGCGAAGAAGAAAAAGTGAGTTCAATCTTCATCTTCTAGCATCGGTTTCTCTGTCAGGTCTTTATGCATTATAACAATCTCTTCTCCAAGACGTTGTATTCGCCCAGTTTCAACGTATCCGCCGCGTTCATAAAAAGAAACTTGCTCCTCAACTGCTCCATAGATTTCAATCTCAATTCGTTGAGCATTCATATGTGAGAGTAAATTCTCTCCATAGTCAACGAGCATTGTCCCGATTCTACGACCTCGAAACTGGGAACGAACAGCAACTCTGCTTATCACACCATTCTGGCCTCGAAGACTAACCCTCATGGTCCCAACAACTGTATCACCTACAAGAGCTACATACTGGTTTCCCATTTGGATATGACGAGAAATCTTATCCAACCCCTCTTGAAGAGCACCTGGTTTACGAGAGAGCTGTTTCATTATGGGTTGATATGCCTCTTTGACTATCTCCTTGATTACATCTACTTCTGTCAGTAATGCTTTTCGTATTGTTACTTCAGCGTAGTTGTAAATTGGAGATTCCTCCTCTCAGGATTTGCATATAGTACGCATTTGCATAAATCATTTGGGGCGTGGACCCTAGAAAGGCTTTATCTTCGAACTTCGCGCTCCATTGTTTAGGGATAGAATCTGAAACATACAATCGAGTGTCGTATTCGCAATATTGAGGATTCCGATAAAAAGTGGGTACAAAAAGTTCTCAGTGAAAGTTGGGGATCTAGTAGGGTTGTAACTAGAGGGATTATTTATGATGCTGATAAACTTCCGGGATACATTGCAGAGATCGACGGGCAGAATGTCGGGATACTCACATGGAACATAAGTGAGAATATGCTCGAAATAATAACGTTGAATGTTCTCAAACAAAGAGAGGGAATAGGAAGAGCTCTAGTAATCGCAGCAGTTGAAACAGCAGAGTCCCTCAAGTGTTCCAGAGTTTGGGTAATAACTACAAACGACAACACACAAGCAGTGAAATTCTACCAAGCGTTGGGTTTCACATTAGTAGCGGTTCACAAAGGTGCTCTTAACGAATCGCGAAAACTGAAACCGGAGATTCCCCTTGTTGGTTTAGATGGAATCCCGATGACAGATGAAATTGAGCTCGAGAAAATCATAATGAGATAGAGAATTAATAAAAACACTTACCTTTAATACATCTTGAGGAAATCACTCTATATTCAGGAGGCTACCAATTGACCGACGATAAAAAGGATGAGGAAGTTGCCGAATCTCAGAAATTGAGCCCACGTGATAAAAAGGAAATTCAAGAAGGGTTATGTGTAAACTGCGCATTAGTTTCAATCTTATTCACAATCTTCATGATGATAGCTCTAGTCATTTAGATGAAATTCAAGCATCAAAAGAACCAAACACAGTTTCTTTCCATCACAAAACAAAGGAGGGGAGGTGAGAGTTTCAACGAAACCCTCATCTCAGAGAATTAATTGTCTGCATCATCCTCTTCGTCTTCACCAAGACGTTTTGGTTTTCCAAGACGACGACTGTCGCCAACTGACAATCTACGAGAGTCTGGCGCCGAGAGATCATGTCCGGGTTTTCCTTCTTTAATACCCTCAGCTCTCTCACTTGGCCATGTTTCACCTGGATCAGGGGTTCTATCTGCAATCTCCTTGTCAACCTTATCAGGATCAAAGGTTTCACCAGCTTCACGTGCTCGTGATATAATACGTTCAGTTCGTCCTGTCCGTAGGTAAACTATGGCTGTGAATATTGCGGCTAATGGAAAGGCTATGAGCTTGGCTACATCTCTGAATAAGAAGAGGAATCGAGGATCAGCCAGAATGCCTGTGTCAAACCAACCTGTTCCCGGTATACCAGAGCCACCAATTATGGTGGCTGAATTCGAGGCGACAGCAATTATACTATCCACGAAGAAAAAGCTACTTGCCAAGAAGAACGTGATCAATGGACCGAAATCACCAATTCGACCACCAGGTTTCTCGGCAGCCTCAGTCGTTGTTCTCCCAATTCCACTTAATGCGTATGCCAAGAAGAAGAGAGACATCCCAATATCAATTGGCTCCATGCCAAAGACACCTGTCCTTCGTATCACATTGACTAAGAAATAGCCCGCATAGATTCCGATGAATATTGTAAGTAGAGAGATATTCAAGGCAGCTCCTTTTCCTGCATGTCTGATAAAGGCGAGAAGCATGACTAGAGCAAAAAGTCCCATACAAGCATAGGCCACAATAAGATATGTGAATTGACTAGCTATGT
This sequence comes from Candidatus Thorarchaeota archaeon, assembly GCA_016840965.1. The sequence continues at coordinate 3,691 of JAEORI010000308.1, forward strand.
TTGCAGCTGCTCCTGGAAAAATACCAATAATCATGTCCCCTAGCCCGAGAATAGTAGGATTCGGGATAAAGTACAATGCTAGAAGTGCCTCTGCAGCGATAAAGCCGATACCTATTAGGAGGAGAATGAGACTCCCAGTACCTAGGAGAAAGCCTCCTTTCTTTGGTTCAGCAATCGTAGCAATCCTAAGGCTTGTTCTTGTAGAAAGGTATCCTTGAAAGGCAATCCAGCCAACCCAGCCGAATAACGCGAAGAACAGTAAAGCAGTCCGGCCGAGTAAAATTGAAAGAAACACAGCGATGGCAAAAGAAACTACCATCCAAGAAAGTCCTTTCATTTCAGTGACCCTACCTCGGCCTCGTCTAGTAATCCACAGTCGATCAATACCCAAGCCAGTGAGGAGTGAACCTAGAGCAAAATAGATTGCGCCGGTTGCACCAATATATGTGAACAAGTTGACTAGGACTTGTTCCACCCCGGTCCCGGTTACGCTATCAGGATATGTAAACATCAACCAAGACACAAGCAGACCCAGAAATGTAGTAGCTACAAACACAATGAGATAAGCAAGGTATCTTCGTGTTTTGAAAAATACGCCAATTCCACCAAATAACGGGATTCCCAATATAGCAGCCTCCCTAATTATGTACGAGAGTGTGTGTAGACCGATATAAGGTATTTCCCTCTGATTCTCCATCCTGTCAAAGATATTAAGAGGCTAGTTAATAATTTGGAAATGGGGTAGTGTGCCAATATGGCCATTCGTGTTCTTATGGTTGACGACGACCCAGTGCATCTAGAACTTAGTGAACAGTTCTTGAAACAGCAGAGTCCAGAGTATGAAATCGTTTCGGTGGAAACCCCAGATGAGGCAATGAATCTCCTTCTTGAGGAAAAGTTCGATGCCGCAGTTTGTGACATCGATCTTGGCGAAAACCAATCCACAGGTCTCGATATTCTGGAACAGATTAGAGTAAACAAGAATGATATTCCGGTAATCATTTTCACTGGGAAGAGTCGAGAGGAAATTGCGATTCAAGCACTCAATCTTGGGGCAGACTATTATATTCGGAAGAGTTCATCGAAGATTGAGGGATTGTACGCTGAGCTATCATACTATATTCTCACCGCAGTACAGAAACGTATGATTGAGAGAGCACTTTTCAAGTCAGAACGTAAACTAAGGGAGAGTGAGGCTAAACTTGCAGAGGCACAACGTATTGCGCATTTAGGACATTGGGAGTGGGATATAGAGTCAAATATTGATATTTGGTCAGACGAAATCTATCGAATATTCGGACTTGCTCCTCAAGAATTTTCAGCCACATATGAAGCATTTCTAGAGTCAGTACACGAAGACGATAGAGAATTTGTACAACAATCAGTTGATGCCGCAATTAAGGAGAAGAAACCCTATTCAATAGATCATCGAATTGTGCGGCCAGATGGGACAATCCGTTTTGTTCATGAAGAAGGTGAAGTAACCTTTGATGAAGAAGGAAAAGCTGTTAGGATGATTGGTACAGTTCAAGACACGACAGAACGAATTCAACACGAAACCCTCCTGAGGAAGGAACGGGACAAAGCGCAGAGATACCTTGACTTAGCAGGCGTGATGATACTAGCTTTGGACACCCAATATAATGTAACAATGATAAACCAAAGAGGGTGTGAACTTCTTGAGTGCAACGAGGCAGATATCGCAGGTACGAACTGGATTGAGTCTCACATTCCTGAACACAGTAGAAAGACTGCAACAGAGTATCTTGATTCGTTAGTTTCGGGAGGGCCAGGAGGAACTTGTGAGATGATCATTCAAACTCTTTTAGGGACTGAAAAGAGGATACTATGTCAAGATCAAGTGCTTACTGATGAGGAGGGTAAGGTGACTACAATCCTTTGCTCTGCTCGAGAGATCGAGTTGGTTGAAGCTGAGAAAGCACCGATGACAGAAACATTACAGATTCGAGAAGAGCTATGGCGGGGTGTTTTTGATCATGCACCTGCGGCAATAGGAATCTTCGACTCAGAAGGATTGCTCATCGACATTAACGAAGCTGGCTTAGAGTTGCTTGGTGTAAAGAACCGAGATGATGTCCTAGGACTCAATCTTTTCAAAGATTCAAAATTACCAGAAAATGTTTTGGTGAGTATAAGTAAAGGAGAGGTGTATCGATTTGATTACAAATGGGATTTTGAGTATGTAGCACAACGGGAGCTCCTCCAGACCGCGCGTAGTGATGTAATTTACATGGATGTTACGCTTTCATCCCTCCAAGATGGGGAGGGAAAATCTCGTGGATATGTACTCCATGCTTCAGATATGACTGAACGCAAACTCACTGAAAATGCTCTCAAAGCGAATGAGGAGATGTTTCGCACAATTTTCGAAGAGTCTCCAATCTGCATTGAACTCTTCGACGCGGATGGGATACTTGTAGGCGCAAACAAGGCAGCTCTTGACCTTTTTGGGGTCGATAATCTGGAGAATTTCGTGGGTTTCGACCTTTTTGGAGACCCTAACGCTCCAGATTATGTAAAAGACAATCTTCGTAGAGGAGATATGGCTATGACTGAGTATCGATTTGATTTCTCGAAAGTCAAGGTTCATGATCTCTATAAAACGAGTAAGAGTGGCATCATGCATATTGATTGTGTTTATTCGCCAATCAAATATGGGAAAGAAGAGAACCTCCGAGGATTCATTATTCATGTACAGAATGTAACAGACAGGGCTCTGGCCGAACAGGCTTTAGTAGAGAGTAGAGAAAGCTACAAAGAACTGTATAACAATGCCCTGGTAGGACTATTCAGAGTCAGGATATCCGATGGAATGATACTCGAATGTAATGAACAATTCGCCAAGAGTTTTGGATTTGAAGAGAAAGTATCAATGAATGATGGTTCGAGTTTCATCAAGGATTTTCTCGTTCAACCAAAGGAATGGGAGCAACTTAAGACGAAGATCCATAGGGAGCAGAGATTTGTTACCGAACTCCCTGTAAATACAAAAGATGCTGAACGTAGGTGGATGCGTTTCTCTCTCAGTCTCTGGTCTGATAAGGGATACATTGAGGGAGTCATAGCAGACATCACAGAACACAAACAAGCAATAGAGATGTTGAAGAAACAGAAAGAAGAACTTAGCGATTTCGCACACACCATGAGTCACGATCTGAAGAACATATTTCATAACATGCTTGGTTTCATTGAGCTGATAGAAGATGAACAGAACCTCAGTCATCTCATAAAACTACGAACTCTATTGAATGAAACTAGTGAAATGGTTGACCACTCGGTAGCACTCGCAGACGCAGGGTTAATCATTGAGGAAACTGAGAATGTTGAATTGACTTCGCTCGTGAAAGAGGTCGCAGATTCGATCATCCCACAGAGTGTGGATTATTTACAAGAAGAGCTTCCCGTTGTTAACGCAGACCAGCGGAAGGTCGCTCAAATCTTTCGAAATCTCTTTGATAACGCAATTCAACATGGGCAACCCAAAAGGATAGAAGTGAAAGGAGTAAAAACTGATGGAGCGTATCGAATCAGGATAACGAATGATGGGAAGATTATTCCAGATTTTCAGCGTTCCAAAATTTTCCTTCGTGGTTTTACAACGAGTAAGAACGGACAGGGTTATGGACTGGCTATTGTCAAACGTCTTGTTGAAGCACATGGCTGGACAATTAAACTTCTTGCTGAGAGAGTAACCACCTTCGAAATTGTAATTCCTGAATTGCAGTGATATTAGAGCGACTGGCGTGCTTGTGCATATCGGCGCCAATTTCTACTCATAGGGGCAAGCTTAATAGGTTA
>JAEORI010000309.1 GCA_016840965.1 Candidatus Thorarchaeota archaeon
CAAAGTATCTGACCCAATTGCAAGACTACTTCTTGAGCATATGAAAGAAGAAGAATTAAGTCACAGCAAAGATCTCAGACAGCTCGTTAAGCTTATTCAGGTGTCACCCCTTCAATCCAAAAAAGGAGAGAAGGGAACAGATATAGTGTGTGAAACAGATTAATTGGGAATCATAAGATTCTAATCAAAGAGGGAAAAATCAGATGCCAAAACGGAATGATGTTAGGGAAGAGGCTCCATCTTCAAAAGACGCTATTGAATTATTGCCCCCAGCCTATAAAGGCGGATTCATCCGTCAGCGTAGTGATTACAGTCTCAATCAAGAAGCTATCGAGAAGCTGAAAGCGTTCATTGAAGAGGGCTATAATTTCGTTGCACTTTTTGCAGACTGGTGTGGTGATGCACGAAGAGCAATACCGGTTCTGGCGTTGTTAGAGGAAGAAATAGGAGTGACTATTCCTTGTTTAGGAGGAATGAAGAAACCATCGTATGGTTCAGAAAAGCTCTGGGATGTTCCACCATCACCTGTCGAGGTGGAAATTTTTCAGGTCACAAGCAGCCCCACTATTCTAGTCTTTGATAAAGAAGGAGAGGAGATTGGACGAATCAAAACCAGAGCCAAAATGACTCCGACAATTGAGCAGGAACTTGTAAAGATAATTGAAGACTCCCGCAATCAATAGAACTCACTTGAATTCTGGCATTACATGTTCAGCGAAGAGATTCAGTCCGCGTTTACTCGGAAGATCTTCAAATCTCAAAGTGAAATATGTGATTCCGAGATTTATGAGGGATTCAAACTTCTCAACAATCTCTTCTGGTGTTCCCATTATGACAATTGCCTGGAACTTATCTTCTGGGTACTCAGAGAGTCGTTTGATTTCTGAAGCGTATCGATCACGTTCCTTTTCATTTTCATAGATCCAGAACCAGCATCCCCATGACTTCACAATTTCTTTGTAGTTTCGGCCTGTTTCAGAACAGGTTTCTTCAATGAAGCTTAGTCTTTCCTGAAGATCATCTAGATCCATTCCACCGTAGATGTCAATATGATCAGCGTATTTGGCAGCAACGCCTAGGGTCTTGTTTCCTCGACCACCGATGACTATCGGAAATGGCTTTTGGACTGGCTTTGGTTCACAAATTACATCTCTAATCTGGAAATGCTCTCCCTCATATGTGATCAAATCTTCTGTAAACATTAGCTTCATCATTTCAATAGTTTCTATCAATTGAGCCAATCTCATCTTATGTTTTGGAAATGGAAATCCAAATGCCTTGTACTCATGAGGAGTCCAACCAAGTCCGAGACCAAACGGATACAAACGCCCATTTGAGATGTCATCAAGAGTGGCAACTTCTTTGATAAACAAAGATGGATTGGGCAGATATCGCATGGTATTCACAGTCAAAGTACCAATGGTTACTTTTTCAGTCGAGGCAGCTAGAGCGGCTAACATAGACATGCACGCATATCGAGAAACATCATCCATTGGATGATCAGGAACGATGATAGAATCAAATCCAAGACGCTCACATTCCTGGGCTACATCTCGTACAACTGGCCATTGAATCCGATCATATGGAGTGATATTGATGTTCTCACTGTCTGGTGCAACAGTTGAGATTACACGACTTAGTCTAGCACCAAATTTGATTTTATGTTTCATACAATAGAGCTCCTGATTCATTCTATCTTCATTGGATACCAGTGAAACAGGAATGGTATCTAATATCTCATTTGCTAATGTTGACACTCATGACAGTATGCGAATCCTTTCCTTTCACAAACAGCTACTACATGACCACCGTGCTTTTGACCCCATGTCTGCATCGCTTCGAGTGTAATTTGAAGGTCCTTTCCTTTCTCAGTTAGTGTATACCAAACAGCAGGCGGAATGTTACTCGCATCAACTGTTCTAGTGAGTATTCCACTTTCTTGTAGCTCACGAAGTCGTTGAGTTAGAATCTTCGGACTAACCCAGCTTAGTTCTCTTTGAAGCTCGTGGAATCTCAATCCAATTGACGCTTCAGGTCTCAACAAGACCTGAATTATTAGAATGGACCACCGTTTTCCTAATATCCTTGATGCGGCAAACACAGGGCACATCTCAACTGCTTCTTTTGTTCGAGCTGTCATTGTCAACACTTACCAAATGGTAACTACTATATTTTTAAAAGCAGCTACTGTTCAGGAATTAACTATCATTAAGAAGTAGGTATGTGGAATGAGTACTGTAGAGAGATTGATGATTCATATCGACGAAGATCTGTGCACAGGCTGCGGAAATTGTGTTCCTGGATGTGCAGAAGGGGCATTGCAAATCATTGATGGAAAAGCAAGGTTAATAAGTGACCTGATGTGCGATGGTCTTGGTGCATGTCTGGGCCATTGTCCACAAGGCGCTATTGAGATAGAAAAAAGGGAGGCTGAACCCTATAACGAAACTAAAGTAATGGAAA
>JAEORI010000007.1 GCA_016840965.1 Candidatus Thorarchaeota archaeon
CAAAGAGAATCCCTATCAGAAGAGAGCTCTCGAAAAGAGGATTGAGCGACTCCAGCGCAGGAACTATTGAAGTCACTTCAGCTTACCAAGAATAGCTTCCTGCGCTTCTTTCATTGCAGCGTCCTGTCGCTTGCTCAAGCTAGCTGCTTGTCTTCTGATATCCTCAAATAGTTCCTCTTTTGATGATATGGCCCCCTCCACCAGAGCAGCCGCAGCCTCTGACCGACTCTTGAAAACACCAATTGCGACTAGCGAATCTAATATGTCCACAACCCGTTTGTTCATTCTTGCAACTACAGGGATAACTCGCTCCTCCTCTTCAAATCCCTCTGCTGCTATATTCTTCAAGACCCGCTCTCGCAGCGTACTTCGTTTTGGTTTCTCTTCCTTTTCGGTCATCTGAATTAACCTGATCTGTATTGCACACAATCTGTTTATAAGATTGCGTATCGTGTATCATCCTTACGTTTCTAAGTTTTTAAAGCAGAGTCTACTTGATGAATTGATCTCTGGAACTGGTTCTCGCTATCTTGCGGTCAATCTCATCCTCGGGATTTCGGTCAGCAGATTTTTTCGAGATGGATGATCTAGCATCATTTAGTACACCTACTTTGGAATATGTCCAATCAAGGAGATAGACCTCAGCTATTAGCACCAGAATGACCAATCCAGGTAGTGTGATCATTGGGACAAAGAGAAGCGCCACCATGGCAGCTAAACCACTAATGGGTTGAGCATACAGAAGTTTGTTCCTTGGTGCTCGGTATATTCTCATCGCTTCACGCTTGGGTCGTCTGATGGCGACCTCTTTCTCTGAGTGGATTTCCACATCGAGTTCAATTCTTTTACTTTCAGGCTCGACGACTCTTTCCATTTTCATAACCTCATCACGATATGCGTTTTACGTATCGCGTATCGCGTATAATATATACTCGATATTGCTATATATATTTTGTCTCTTCATGTAATTGAGTAAACAATTGCTGGAATCTTTGGAGGGAGAGCAGTCTGGTGGAACCACTCGGGACCATAACGAAGTACTATCCGTTCATCGATGAAGAAAGCAGGTCCGTACTGAATTCTCTCATGGATGAATCGAGCAGCTACTATGATTTTGTACAGCGATTATGTACGTATATTCTTGAGAATGAAGTACCAGTCAATCTTGCCTATATCGCAGCAGGTCAAGCATGGTGGACAAGAACAGAAGAAACTATGAAACGGATTCAAGAGAAGTACGGAACAGTGCCCTGTGTGCGACCATGGGCGCATCTTCATGCAACCACAGGCACTGACCAAGCAAAGTACCATGATCCAGTTGTTGAAGCAATTGATGAAGTGATAGGTACATCTATTGAAGATTGGATGAAGACTGAGCTCTACCTGCTTCACGCCTTTTATCATTGGCCCGCACATGGAGATATCCTTAGCTTAGTCGAACCACTCGAAAAAGCGAAGGGCTTGATAGAAACCAATACTGTTTTGACCTGTTTTGAACCGTTGGTCCGAGCTTTTGAAGCAATGGTTAGGCGTCGAGAGAGTGATAGGAAGGGTGCGATTCTTGACTATCAGAGAGGTCAGCAAGTTGCAGAGAAATATAATGATTCAGTATACAAATATATGAACCTGATGGGCATGGCGAATGCATTCAGAAGTTTCGATATCCAAGAGTCATTAAGGCTATTCGAAGAGCTTTATGATTTGGCTCAAGACTTAGATGCGCCCTATTTTGTGGCTGAAGTCCTAAACGATTCGTCCTTGACATTCGAAACAGCTGGTGAATACGATCTGGCAATATCCTGCCACCTTGAGGGCATCAAAATATTTGGTGGGGGGGACGCGCCATCTCAACTCCTTTCACGGCTCTATTCCACGTTGTGTGAGGGCAAGCTAGCTCTTGAATGGGCAGATGAAGCCTTCAAATATGCAAGTAATTTTGAAATACCAAGCATGTACCTCGAGAAAGCCTTGGCATTGGCAGTATCGGATAGACCAGAAGATGCTGAGCACATTTTGGATATTGCTCATCCACTAATAATGAAGACAGGTAATGTAGATGAGTTGGCTAAATATTACCACATTTCAGGGATCATTGAGTTCACGAGGGGGAATTTCCTAGCTGCATTAGATTTTCTTGAGCAAGCTCTAGAGATTACAGAAAATGCTCCTGGAAGCACAGCTCAAAATAATGTGCTTCTCGATTTGACAAGAATAGAACTCGCAATGAACAGCTACTCGAATGACCGCTCGAATAATGTTACGCCCGGGAGATGGCTCTCCAAGCTTGAAGAACATGCAATAGAGTGTAATTACCTTGGTCTCAGGATGCAGGCTGCTCTACTCAAGTCTGAGTTCTATCAGATTCACGGTCAACTCAAGGATGCACAAGTGATACTTCAAGATGCATTAAGTATCACTGACTCTCCAGGTGTCACAACTCTGAGGAAGCGAATCATTAATCGAATTCAGGAGCTTGACCTCCTTATACGAGATGCGGAGTTGGTTTCATGAAGGCGCTGGGGACCATCACAAAGTACTACCCTTTCATTGATGAAGAAAGCAAGTCCGTATTGAATCCTCTCATGGATGAGTCGAGCAGCTACTATGATTTTGTACAAAAGCTATGTGATGAAGTCCTACTAAAAAAAAGCCCAGTCAATCTAGTCTATATCGCGGCAGTTCAGGCTTGGTGGTGCAGATTTGAAAAAACCATGAATCGGATTCAAGAGAAATACAATGAGGTATTATTGATCAAACCCTGGGGCTATTATCACGGGTCCATGGAGAGAGACCAAATACAGCAACATGAAGCACTCGTTGACTCGATAGATAAGGCGCTCGATGGGTTTCATGAGGAGTGGATAAAAACAGAGTTTCACTTGCTTCACGCTTTCTTTCATCATCCTTTTGGTGCTGTCGATAGTCTTTTGGAGCCACTTGAGAAAGCAAAGGCTTTGATTGATGCAAATCCTCAATTGAAGTGCTTTGAATCCCTCATCTATACATTTGAAGGCTTGTTAAAAGCGAGAGAAGGTGACATGAAGGGAAGCCTTAGTGACCTTCAGAGAGGTAGAGATCTTGCCGAAGCGTATGATGACTCGCTATACAAGTACGAGAACATGCTCCAAGAGGGAAACGTCTTGAGAATTGTTGATGTTCAGAATGCAACATCAGTATTCGAAGACCTCTATGACTTGGTTCAAGATTTGGATGTGCCTTATTTTGAATGTGAAGTTTTGAACGACTATGCTATCCTGTTTGAGGCAACTGGTGAGTTTAATCTGGCAATTTCAAGCCATTTTGAGGTCTTGAAGATTATGGGTGACCTTCGCCAATTTGACACATCTTGGATACTACTTGCTCGGAATTACGCCACACTAGGTGATGGTCATCAGGCTCTTGAATGGATTAACAGAGGGCTCGAAAGTTGCGGCCCCCTTGATACTCCAACAATGTATAATGTAAAAGCATGGGCATTGGCATTGTTAGACCGAATAGAAGAAGCCGAAGAAACACTAGAAATTGCACATTCATTGACAATCAAATCTGGCTTGGAAATTCATTTGCAAAACCACTATCATTTTTCAGGTGTTGTCGATTTGAAAAAGGGCAATCTACTAGATGCATTGGGTCTTTTTGAAAAAGCTTGGGAAATCGCTGGACGGAGTCTAAAAGTTACGGCCAAGAATCGTGTGCTCCTTGATCTAGCTCGGGTCGAGATTTTGATTGACAACCAATCAATCAATAGAACGAAAGTTGCGGTTCCAGGAAAGTGGTTCTCCGAGCTTGAAACACACGCTTTGGAACGCGGTTTACCTGGTATCAGAATGTACGCTGCACTCCTCAAGTCAGAATTCTATCAGAACCATGGCCAACTCAAAGATGCTCAAGCAGTGCTTCGGGATGCACTGAATATCAGCGACTCTCCAGGTGTGAAAACCCTGAGAAAGAGAATCACCGCCAGGATTCAGGAGATAGAAGAACTTCTTCATGATGAGGAGATAGTTTCATGAAACAGATGGGCACCATCACAAAGTACTATCCTTTCATCGATGAGGAATCAAAATCGTTACTGGATTCACTGATGCAGGAATCGAACAGCTACAATGATTTTGTTCAGCAATTGTGCGAAACTGTTCTTGAGAATGAAGTTTCCATGAATCTTGCTTATATCGCAGCCATTCAGGCTTGGTGGTGTAGATTTGAAGATACCATGAATCGGATTCAAGAGAAATACAATGAGGTAGTATGGATCAGACCTTGGGGCTATTATCACGGATCCATGGAGAGAGACCAAATACAGCAGCATGACGAACTAGTTGGCTCGATAGAAAAAGCACTCGACTGTTCTCATGAGGATTGGATAGAAACAGAGCTTCACTTGCTTCACGCGTTCTTTCATCATCCCTTTGGTGATGTCGAAAGTGTGCTAGAGCCACTTGAGAAAGCAAAGGGTTTGATTGATACACATCCTCAATTGAGGTGCTTTGAATCTCTCATCTATGCATTCGAAGGCTTGACAAAAGCGAGAGAAGGGGACATGAAGGGATGCTTTAGTGTCCTTCGAAAGGGTAGGGAATTTGCTGAAGAGTATGATGATACGCTATACAAGTACATGAACATGCTTCAAGAAGGAAACATGTTGAGACTCATTGATGTTCAGAATGCGACGTCATTGTTCGAAGACCTCTATGACCTCGTTCAAGATTTGGATGTTCCTTATTTTTTGTGTGAAGTCTTGAACGATTATGCCATTGTGTTTGAAGCGAAAGGTGAGTTTGATCTGGCAATTTCAAGCCATTTTGAGATCTTGAAGATTATGGGTGACCTTCGCTTTAGTGACACTTTTTGGTTACTACTTTCTCGGAACTACGCCACACTAGGTGATGGTCATCAAGCTCTTGAATGGATCAACAGAGGATTGGAAGTTTGTGGTCATCTAGACACTCCAACAATGTTCACTGCAAAAGCCTGGGCATTGGCATTGCTAAATCGAATAGATGAAGCAGAACAAACTCTAGAAATTGCACATTCATTGACAATCAAATCCGGCTTGGAAGTTCATTTGGGAAACTACTATCATATTTCTGGAGTTGTCGAGTTAAAGAAAGGGAATCTTCTAGATGCCTTGGATCTTTTTGAAAAAGCATGGGAATCTGCTGATCGTCGTCCCAGAGTTGACAGAGAGAACCGTTTGCTCCTTGATTTAGCACGGGTCGAGATTTTGATTGACAATCAATCAATCGACAAAACGAAAGTTGTCGTTCCGGGAAAGTGGCTCTCCAAACTTGAAACACACGCAATGGAACATGACTTGTCTGGTATCAGAATGTACGCTGCACTCCTCAAGTCTGAATTCTATCTGAATCGTGGTCAACTCAAAGATGCACACGCTATACTTGTTGATGCATTGAACATTACCGACTCATTGGGTGTCAAGACCCTCAAAAAGAAAATAAATGGCAAAATCAGAGAGCTGAATCAACTTCTGAGAGAGGTGGAATAATCCAGCAAGAGGAAGAAAGAGTGAGGTCTAACACTTCCTGAAGAACGCCCAAAATATGCTTATTATATCATAACATCAGCTATTCTTGATGTGAAATATGATGAGTTTGCGGAAACCGACCTTGTACCTAGTTATGTGCATCACTTTGACAATGTGTTTAGGATTTATTCATTTCACTACTGTTGCCGCAATAGAACCCTCTGATATGCAACTTGTCTATGATTTTGGGTCCCAAACTCTGGCAGTGAATGTTTCACATTATTCTATAAATAAGAATGACATTATTGAAACGATAGAGATTCTGAAGAATAGCATCTTCTATATGAACAGGACATACGAGAATCAGTCTAACGATGAGTGGGTTTATGATACCTTCAGCGTTTCAGCTGCCGTTGATGACAATCTTACAGTTACTGCACTCTGTTCGAAAGGACCTTTCATCACTAGATGGGTAATTGTTACATCTACTACTGCAACGAACACACCACCACCCGATACAACCACCACTCCCACGACAACATCAGAACCAACTGGTGTTATTGATACACCAGGAACTCCTCTAGGTGTAGAATTTGCTATTGTTGCTGGGATTGGTGTAGTTGTCTTCCTCATCTTGTTTTTTGCATGGCTTAGTCCAGATGGTATTCCTGGTGCGTTCAAGCAACTCGGTTCACGAATACGGTCTGGACTCATTTGGTCTGGGTCAAAGTTGAGAGGAGCGTTTTCCTGGTTGAAAACAGGACTTGGTAACCTTCTTCAACAAATCAAAGCGAAAGAACCTTCGAAATAACTGAGCTCACCGCACTCTGATATCCTGCAAGAATTCTATTGTTCTAGTGAACAAGTTGTCTTTGTACCTGTCACTGCTCATGATTGCATGCGGAGCTCCTTCGACCATATACATATCCTTTCTTTCTGAAGTCAAGCCTTCGAAGATTCTCTTGGCACTATCTCCTGATACCCCATCGTCAGCAGTGCCCTGAACAATGAAAACAGGACAGGTCACATTGGTGAGAGCCTTCTTAAGACGTTTCAAAGCATCATTAGCGATGAGCCCAATACTTGTTGGAATCCACTCATACCCTACCCAACCTGCTTCCAGCAGCCATTTAGGAGCTAGTGACCCATGCCGCTCAGGAATGGCTCGCCTGATAAGTGGAATCTTGTTTATAGATGGAAGAAGTGGCAAAAGCCTGTTCTTGACAGCATATGGAGCCGCCCATGTAACGACGCCATTGACCTCGCTCCTTTCTGAGGCCACAAGCAGTGCAAGAACGCCACCCATGCTGTGTCCCACAATGAAAACCTGCTGACAGGTTTCTAAAAGGCGATCAAGTCCCGAATATGCATCAGAGAGCCAATCATCCAGAGTGACTTCAAGAAGGTCCTCTGGTTTTGTCCCAAATCCTGTTAGCGAAGGCAACCAGACTGTCATTCCAGTCTGTTTATGCAGAATGTCCGAAAATTCCTTCTGGTCCCACGCAGACCCTCCTCCGGCTCCATGAAGAATAAGGCAACCTGATGTATTGCCTTCAATGAAGAGTGGTTCTGCTCCTGGCAAATAGTCGGTCATGTTCACTCTCCACTCTTTTGTTTCAGCTTGAGTGTTTCAAAATCAGGATCAATGTCAATATAACG
>JAEORI010000310.1 GCA_016840965.1 Candidatus Thorarchaeota archaeon
ATCCTCAAGACCTAGAAAGTTAACGACAAGGTCGCAGGAATTATTGGTTAGAGGCAGCTCAGTCGCTACACAAGCGATGTATTCTAGATTTCTGAAAAGATTCCAATACGACTCGTTTGAATCCTTTAATCCTTTGAAGGACAATAAATCACTTGGGAGGCCTACTGCAACAAGTTGAGATTCTGGATAAATCTTAGAGAACTCTGCGGCATAATAGCCATGACCAGCTGGTATATCCAATATGGTTCCAACTTTGCCTGAATGAGTTCTTGAAACAAAATCCGCTATCTTGGACCTAATTCCGCCAAATTGGTCAAAAGATGCTTGATATTCTTCATCCGTGAAGTATTCGAATTCCAATTAATGACGCCTTCTATTTTCATTTCTCCTTTTTTAATTGCTGAAGTACTGGTTGGGCTGGTATGCTCTTTTCCCAGAGCGTTTCGAAATGCTTGATTAGAATCTCAGCAAGTTGTGGCAGATAAATCCAGACTGCGCGTGTGGATGGGTACGGCGGTAACCACAACACAATATCCTTCTCATCAAAAACCGCAAAAGTAAGTCCTTCATACTCGAGATGTCTTATGTCATCACCTAATTTGATTAATTCTTCATATTCCTCAAGATCTTTCTTTGTCCAATCTGAATTGAATTGTCTAATTACTCTTGATGACTTCTTATTCTTCAATGCATGCCTGACAGCCGCCAAAGACTCTTTCTTTGCTGGTATGGGTGATGCAGTTGCGACTATAAAACCTCGTTCTACATTTCTTATTGCTTCGCTATATTTCGCAATCATTGCGCTATCGCAACAAGCAACCCAAACAATGTCCTCTTCCAGTTGACCATCACGAGTGCTTTCATAAGGCGCAGACAATGATGAAATTAAAGCATCCGTAGACTCCCATTGTTGTTTTATCTGTCGAACAGCCTTGGACTCTAAATCTTCCATTAATTTCTTCAGTCCGACACTCGGATCAATTGCAATATACATTGCAGGTTTTCCAGGTTGCTCCATAAGTAGTCCTTTTCCTACTAGTCCATTCAAGACGTCATATGTCCGTGGACGAGGAATACCTGATTTTTGGTTCACACCCTTTGGAGTTAGAGGCCCATAATGCAGAACAGCCACATATGCTCGAGCTTCATAAGGTGTAAGTCCCATCTCTTCAGAAAGAATTCGAATCAACTCATCCTGATTCCTAATCATAGTATATGTTTCGTTGCTTGATTTAAATATCTTTTTACACGCATCTCGTGTAACAAAATAGTAAAACTTATCTTAATTTGTTACACTAATTGAGTGTAACAAAATATCCAATGGGTGGTCTAAGTTGGAAGTTGCATTTCTGGCTAAAAGTACAGTTACAGTACTGGAAAAGCTAGTTAGTGAGGGTCCTCTCACGCCCAATCAAATAACAGAAAAATCCAATCTTGCCCCAAGAACTGTCGCTTTAGCTCTTCGCCAATTGAGAAGATATCGACTCTGCAAGAGAAGAGCAAACTTTGAGGACATGAGGAGACCTCTCTACTATGCTGACTGAGATAGGATAACCGAATTTGAAATCGACCTGAACCAACTTCGGTTTGAAGAACGGTTGTATTTTAGGCTAGTATAGGATCAAATCCATTACACGATATTTGACCAGTTTGGGTGGTTCACTTTGATAACACTTCTTGGTCAATCATCTCGTGGCTTGCCATAGGTTTTGAAGTTCCTTTTGTTAACATTCGAGCTGTGAGATATGCTAATGGGATTGCCACTGCTCCAAGTCTAAGAGTCATTCCAGCTATATATGGTCCAACAGTTATGTAGCCGCTTGTGAGATTCGTGAGGAAATGGAATGGTATAGTGCTCACCAAGCTACCAGTCCTCTGAACCATATAGCCCCACAGAAGCCCTATCACCATGGTTGATAGTGTGTATTCAATAGCCCAACTCATGGCTTCTCCTAAACTAATAAGACCTCCTAGATATGAGTTGAGTGGCCAGACAACATGCCAAAGTCCAAAAAGAAATGCTTGGAGTAGGTTAGCTTTCAATGGACGCATAACTAACATGAAACAGGTTAACATGATACCCCTAAACAATATCTCCTCCATGAACGCATTCGCTGTCTGAAAAATTAAATCCGGTATCATGTAATCCAATTTGTAAATTGATATGAATGGCTGCATATTGAGAGCAACAAGGATTAACACATTTCCACCTACTAGAATGCCATTGAAGACCAGGCTGACAATGACAGCTATGACCAAGTTTCTTTCCCAGTTTCTCGATTGAAGGCTAATATCTGATGACTTTCTTCTTGTTTGTCTTAGATATACAAGGATCAAAAGCATTGGAATTATTTTAGATGGTAGTATCCCAAAGTCGGTAGTATTCATTTCTAGAACAAAGATGTCAATAATTCTGAAAAGGAGTCCCAACAAGAAAAAAGAGACCGCAAGGCGGATTGGATTGTTAAACAGAACTTCATTTGATTGCTCTCTGGAAAAAGAAACATCTTGCTCCTTATTTTGCGATACAATTGACACAGATGTTTTCCTCCTATATCTTCTATAGGTTGGCTAAAATATTCAAATCCTCTACTCCCAACGAATCCACTAAATTGGGAAAAACAACCCTCTAACTGCAAGGACCATTCGAAAACCCGAAAGGCTATTACTCAAACCAAAAGAATCCCAATCAGCCAAATGATTGACTGGCATAATCTCCATGAAACTCTGTTGGTATTTCTCGTAGTAGATTCACGAGCCTGTCTGTTGCTTTTGCGGTTTTTAGCAATCTAGGCATATTACCTTTGATGTTCAACTTCCGCGTTATGAAGGCTCTATTCGCACCAATCTTTCCAACAAGTATGTCTACCCAGACACGATATGGTGCACTAAGAATGTATGACGTTTCTCTCTCACCGCTCCAGATGTCAACCATCTTGCCCTCTTTGATCTCAAAACCAACAATCATGGTCTCCTTGATGCCTTTATCAGGTTCAGCTTGCAAGACCAATGTATAGGAATCTTTCACATTACTAGCAAGATCAGAGTACTCTTTATCACTGTTAATCTTCTCCTTGAAGCGGCCCTTGTATTCTTCACAAGCTAATTCCAATCTCTTACCCATTTTGTAATCCTCCATCTATATCTCTACCAAAACTTTCACGTCTTGATTATCAGGACGGGTCAGTGCTTCAAACCCATCCTCAACAACTCGGTCCAACGATATGACTCTTGTGACCAATTGCGTAGGATCTATCATATCCTCTGCAAGAAGACGAATCGCCTCTGGGAACTCTGCATAGCCTAAGTAGCTGAACTTCAGGCAAAGTTCGTTTAGCACACCTCTCATGAAATCTGCCTCAACGGGCTCCTCGCTTATTCCAAGTACAAGGATTGTTCCCCCTCTTTTAACAAGCTGGAATGCCTCACCGCTAGGGCCAGGATTACCAGTGCACTCAACAACAACATCAGTTCCTGCTCCATCAGTCAAACTTTCTATTCGAAGAGGTAGTGACTCCTTAGTCGGGTTAATGACTACATCCGCTCCAGCTTTTCTTGCCATCTCAAGTCGTGCTGGTCGTACTTCTGATGCATACACCACAGAAGCTCCTCGTAACTTAGCGAAATATATACTCATGATACCAATTGTACCAGTACCCAAAATGAGTACGCTATCTCCTCGCTCAAAATCTATTCTATTAAAACCACGAACTGCAATTGAAAGGGGTTCCACAAATGCACCTTTTTTGTAGTCAATTGTGTCAGGCAACCGATGCAGCATATTCTGCGGGAGTGCCACCAATTCTGCTAGTCCCCCGTTCATCGAGATTCCCACCATCTGCATATCATCACAGATTGAGAACTTCTGGGCTTTACAGAATGAACACTTCCCACATGGTAATAATGAGTTAGGAACAATTCTATCTCCCTTCTTCCAATGGATTACATCTTTCCCTACTTCAATTACTTCACCTGAAAACTCATGACCCAAAATCAATCCTGGTTCATACATACCATATTCCCAAGCACTTAGATCAGTTCCACAGATACCCACAAACTTCGGTCTTACTAGAACATCAGTTGGTCCAATACTCGGCTCTGGTACATCTTTCACAATTATTTCATGACTTCCCTCATATATTGCAGCCTTCATCTACTCGTCCCCTGGAAGTTGACAGCCCTCAAGCCAAACAGAAGCAACCGATTCAAAGTCGGGTGGAATCAAGTTGATGTCAGGGTCAACCAGTATATCAAGAACTGCAGGAAGACCTGAGTCTTTTGCCTTTTGAAGGGCTGGTCCTAAGTCTGATGGCTTTTTCACTCTTATACCAAAACAACCCATAGCTTCTGCAATTTTATCATACCTTACATCGACGAAGTCTACTCCGACATACCTCTCATCATAGAGTCCTTTCTGTCCAGCTTTAATCATGCCATATGCTCTATCGTTTGCGATAGCAATTGTGAAAGCAGTACCTAGACGTTTGGCTGTTTCAAGTTCTTGCACATTGAACATAAAGGCACCATCACCTGATATCACATAGACTTCTTTGTCCGGATGGGCTAGCTTTGAACCAATTGCATATCCAGTGCCAACTCCAAGATGGCCTGAGTCACACGGCCAGAGGAACGTTCTTGGTTCGTATATTCTGTTCAGATATATTGCCCAGACTGCTATGTTTCCACCATCGACAATAGAGATTGCATCTCTAGGGAAGAAGTTACGTATTTCCTGAACCATTCTGAGGGGATGGATTGGTACTTTGTCTGACTTGCCTTGCTCTATGAAATCCATGAGCCAGTTTTTCTGAGCTTCACGACAGTCTGCCATCGCTGGTCGAGGTTTTGCTTTTGGTTTGTTCTTGATGTGTTTGAGAAGCTCGGTAAGTGTGCTTCTAGCATCTCCAACGATTGCCAGATCAACTACTCGGTTTTGTGCAATAATCTCTGGTGCAATATCAATCTGAATTAACTTCTGATCTGCACAGTCACCCCACCCTGGAGCTCTCCCCCAGAAATCGAGGTCTCCCAAACGCCCTCCTACTAATAAAACCAAATCGGATTCGCACTGAGCTCCTATGGCTCCGAAGCTTCCAGGAGTCAGCGAGAGTGGATGATCCTCAGGTATTGCTCCTCTAGCGACAACTGATGTCGTGACTGGTGCTTGAAGATGTTCTGCTAGAGCTATGAGTTCCTTAGATGCCTCAGACATGAGAACTCCATTTCCTGCATGTAAAAGTGGGAACTTTGCATTTGATAGCATCTGGGCGGCTTCTGCAATTAGATCCGGATTACCAATAGGTGGTTTTGTCATCCGATACCTATCAACAGCAACTATCCCGTCTTCTAGGGTTTCTTCTTCGCACTCTAGGTATAGCACATCTGCAGGGATATCTAGGAATACTGGCCCCGGTCTTCCAGAAAGAGCTTCTCTAAATGCCCAGTGAACAAGTTGTGGAATTCGTTGCCAGTGAGAGACCGTTGCACCCCATTTTGTAATAGGTCTGAACAGATTTAGTTGATCCAGTCCTTGAGTGCTTCCATGGTCTGGATTAATCCGCCATGACTGATTCTGAGCACACAGCACTATCATTGGAATACTATCTGCAAATGCTGGATAGACTCCTGGAACCAAATCAGCTGCTCCTGGACCTACAGTTCCCAGGCATACTCCCGGATTGCCTGTCGTCCGTGCCCAAGCATCCGCAGCATGTGCAGCAGCTTGCTCATGTCTGAACGTGATAAAGTCAATTCCCTCATTGGAATGAATTGAATCAAGGAATGGGTATAATTGATCTCCTGGAACTCCAAATACATATCTGACTTGTTCTTGCATTAGACACCGAGTCAGTACTTCTCCACCAGTCATCTTTGTCATTCTTCAATCACCTACATATCAATTGGACTAGGTCATGTTCAATAATGCGGCGCGATTTATCAATTATGACCAAGAAAATGGACTTAGGAATCAGACTTGGTTCTTTCATAGAAATAATGCCACTATTAGTATACCTACAAGAACTAATGATATGGGCAATAAAACGCATTGTAAGCAGCTCTTGTCATTTTCTTCACCCCATATCTTCCCTGCATATAAGCCTAGGAATCCTCCAAACCAGGCTGCAACAAAAATAGCTGTGAGGGGTGAAATCGCCACAAATCTCCCACCTCCACGTGGCCAGTCTAAGATGGTCACATACTGCATCAATTGCAAAAAGAGAAATGAAAACATAATCGGGAGTAAAACACCAAACACGACAATAGAAATTGGAGTTAACCTTCCCACATACTTGGTACCAAGAGAACCAAGCAAGATTGCAAGGATCATTCCTGATAATGAGAATAATACTGCAAGTACTACTTCAGAAAGGACCACCTACGAAACCTCCAACTAAATTATCAGGTCAGAACTTTTAGAATTATAGTTCGAGACTTACCTCTTTCTATTTTTTGCAAGTTCTCTTCAAAAAAGGAAATGTGTGAAAATGTGCAAGAATCTAAATAAGGTGCATCTGGTGTGACTTTGTTCAGAGAATCAGAAGATTGAAAAAACAGTCACATACCTCTCAGTAAGACCAATCGAAGAGGTGGACGCATTATGACTAAGGACAAATTTGACGAACTCACGAAACTCAGAGAACAAGCAAAACTAGGTGGTGGAGAGGATCGAATCAAGATTGAACACGAGAAAGGTCGCTTGACAGCTCGTGAACGACTCGATAAGCTTCTTGATTCGGGGTCATTTGTTGAGATTGATGAGTTTGTTGTCCACCGAGAAACAAGCTTTGGAATGGATGAGAAGAAGATTCTTGGTGACGGTGTTGTCACTGGCTTTG
>JAEORI010000044.1 GCA_016840965.1 Candidatus Thorarchaeota archaeon
AGGCGTTCCATTGACGCCAAAAATTAACAGTAGCGGACTAAGCGCAAATGTCCTGCTTATCAATACCTGAATGCTGAATCCGCTACAATAGGTGATGTACATGAAGGAAAAGATGAGAGAGAGGTTGCCAATTATCGAGTGGCCTGATTTGGAAAGAAGAATGGCAATAATATCACGAATGACAAGTGAACCTCCACGCAGAGTGCCAGAAGAAGAAACTACAGAGAAATCTGATGTTGTATCTCTATATTCAGGTGATTCTCCAAAAATAAAAAGTGAAATTTAAACAAATGTTGCGATAACATGAGTTGGGATTTACTTCTCCAAGACAGCATATCAACTGTTGATGATTTAGTTGAATATTTAGATGTGAATGAAAGAGACAGAGCGGTCTTGGAAGAAATCTGTGAAAATCATCCCTTGAGAATATCAAAGTACTACCTATCTCTGATTGACAAAACTGACTTTGATGATCCCATTAGGAAATTGGCTGTACCCATAATTCATGAGAGCTATCTAGAGGGTAGTTATGATACAAGTGGCGAGAAATCGAATACGGTACTGCCAGGATTACAACACAAATATAGACAGACTGCTGTGATTTTGGCAACAAATGAATGTGCTATGTATTGCCGACATTGTTTTAGAAAGCGACTAGTTGGTGTTGATACTGATGAAGTAGTTAAAGACATCCAAAGTGTGTCAGACTATATTCGAAGCCATGAAGAGATTAACAATGTTCTCATAACTGGAGGCGATCCATTTGTGCTTCCTACAAGTCGCATAGAGAAACTGCTATCTCCATTATCAGAGATAGAACATCTTGATTTCATCAGGTTTGGTACAAGAGTTCCGGTCACATTTCCAAGTAGGATTATTTTAGACAGGAGTTTGAGAGAGATGTTGGAATCGTATTCCAACAAGATAACACGTCTTTATGTAGTCACTCAATTCAATCATCCTAAAGAAATCACTGAAGAATCAACTGAAGCCTGCAGGTTACTTCAGGATGCAGGAATAATAGTAAGTAATCAGACTGTACTTCTGAAAGGGGTCAATGATGACTCAGAAGTTATGGCACAATTACAGAAAGGACTTGTTCAAATTGGCGTAGTCCCATATTATGTATTTCAATGTCGACCTGTGAAGCGAGTAAAGAGACAATTCCAAATTCCAATTTACGAAGCATGTAGGATAATGGACAAGACACGCGCCAAGTTGGACGGACACACAAAGAGGTTCCGATTTATCATGTCTCATCCAACTGGAAAGATTGAGATTCTTGGTATTGAGAGAGATCGATTCCTCTTCAAGTATCATCAAGCTAAAGATCCTAAAAATAATGGAAAGATTTTCACAAGGAAGATTGACAAGACATCTTTGTGGTTGGACGAGTTAGAAGTTGAAATCTGAGAAACGCGTTGTGGATGTCATTATTTCGTTACACAGATAACTGCATCTTTTCGAGTCAATTTGGCTTGATTTCTGCTCTCTAATATTCTAAGAAGGTCATGACTCTCAGCGAGAGCTAAGATGAGTGAATTAGTATCATAATCACCATAGATTATCCGTGAAATGTCATACACTGTTTGAGGGGTGTTTGTTAGCAAGTTGGCTGCTTTTTGGAGTTTGTCATCATATTCCGTACGTAGTACTTCAATTCTCGATTTAATATCAAGAATTGGTTCTCGATGACCAGGTAGTGCAATGTAACTTTCTCTAGACGAGATGCGATTTAAAGACTCAAGGTAGGTAATCATTCCAATTTTTTCAGATCTGTCAAAGGATATGCTTGGGTTGGAACTAATATCTCCTAAGATGAAGTCTCCACTGAAAATAATCTTTTGTTCATCACACACGTAACATGCTGACCCAGACGAGTGTCCTGGAACCCAAACTGCAATAACTTCGCCGATGCCTGTTTTGAAAGTAGCACCATCGTTGAAACTGAGAGCAGTTGGAACAGGATCTAACAGGGACTTGAAATATTCTAGAAGACGTTTTGGAGGCAGAGTTGGAAGCTCATTCTGAGGAACTCCAGAAGAAGTAATTAGCTCTTCGTAAAACTCAAGATAGAGTTCTGCGTATCTATCATAATTTACTACAGCCATAGCGTCTTTTTGATGAATCCATACTTCTGTAGGATCATCATGAGTTCGTGCTCGTTCTTCAACAAATTTGGCAGCGAGACCAATGTGGTCAGTGTGACCGTGTGTCAGGAGAATTTGCTCAATATCCCCCAAACTATAGGATCTGGCTTGAAGCTCCTTTTGAATTGTTGCTAGACTTTCTGAGTTCTTTGGACCAGTATCAATCAGAGTAAGTGGTGAACCTTCTATCAGATAGCAATTAACGTTACCAACAGGGAAGGGAGTAGGTATCTCAATTCTAGATACTCCATCTATCAGGTTCTTCATGAGTGATTTGACCAATTAAGGTATTGACTGCATTGTCAATATAAAGGAGGTTATCCACCGAAAATTCGCTTCAAAATAGATTGAGATGTAGAACTGCCAAACTCTATAATGAAAAGAGTGCTCATTTGGAGAGCACCTTTTCTCAACTACGATCTTGTCTAATTGCTGAAATTATGGACTAGTCGTACTCTTTTATTTAAAACAACAAGAGTCTGTCCAACTTTGTCACCGTATCTCTGAAGATATGTTGACTTATTAGCAATCTTGATTCCAACGAAATAGATTCCTATGCCATCGACAAGTCTACATAGATTTCTTTTCACAGACTGCTTTATGGTTATCTTTGTGCCCTGTTCACTAACTACACGAATTCTAGTGATTAGTTTCCCGAGGGTAAAACCAAATAATCCCTCCATACCTATGAAATATGCAAAGATAGCAATCAAAAATACTCCACATATTGGATCAAAGATTATCCATAGATGATCACCCGGCAACATAAGCCAAACACCTTTCACCTGATATGTTATCAGAATGAAGATTGTAGCTAAAATCGCAAAATCAATAATCTGTGCAATTGCTCTCCTCTGTATCGAGGCTACCATGTTTTCATTTATGTACTGCTTTTTTTCTGAAGTCATAGCTACTTCTGGTTTAGATTCTACTGAAGTCAAGTTTATTCAACTCCTCTACTTGTTTTGGTTTTTCCAGAATCATCTAGGCCATTCGGATTTTGATGGTTGGGAGGTGTTATTACCTCAAATAATTGAGAGCCCGGTTTCATACTGACCAAATATCGTGCGGTCCAAATACAACCATCCAATACAATTTCCAGATTGAATCCTGCCTCCTCTAACCGAAGAAGGTATTCTATGTAGGATATGCATTCGACAAGCTGCGCTCTTGATAATCTTGCATAATCAACTTCATCCTGAGAGGAATTAGCCTGGATTGAGTCTGAGATACGACCAACTCCCATGAATATATCAATCTCAAGAGTGATATCTTCCCAACTATCAGGCTCTTTTACAAGATAGATTCTAACGGATCCATCATCATGCAAGAGAACAGTCCGCCCAGTTTCTGAATAAAGTGGATCTAGTTGAGAGGTGGAGTATAAGAGCTCGAACCCCTCAACCAAATCAGAGAGTTCCATTCTACCTGCCTCTGCCCCATTTCTCGAATACTAGTATTCCAGTAATCACTACGATAATACAAGCTACAGCAACAAGAGCAAGATCTATCCAAATGGAGTGTGTCGTAATAGCTGCACCCCTCAGGAAGATGGTAGTTAATGCGTCTGTGACATATTTGCTAGGCATTATCGAAGCGATGGTATCAGCAATTCCACCAAGCGGCATGAATGTTCCAAGAAACATCTGCGGCATGGCAATCATGAAAGATAGACCTGTAGCCCCATCTGCTGAGTTTGAGAATGTTGCTGCAATGAGTCCCAAGCCAACGCAAGACAGAGAGAATACTGATAGTATCAACAGTGCAAAGCCAATTCCAGCTATTCCTGTTGAGGGTCTGTACCCGATTAGGAAGGATGTCAAGAAAATCATGACAACTTGGATGATTGCCACAGCCATGTACGAGAGGGCTTGACTAATCATATAATCAGACGATGTTACAGGAGTGGTCGACATTCTTCTTAGAAGACCCTCACTTCTCTCCACAGTCATCGACTGTGCCACAATAACTGTGATGAATATCGCAGAAAAGGCAAACATTCCGGGCACCATAAAGTCCCATTGTGAAAACGCATTTGCAGATATCAACTGAGGAGTTGTCAGCTGAACAGGAACCTCTAGTGACATCTGGGCATTTCCAAAGAGCGCGGTCAGAAAGACCCTCTGGACAATTGGTGGAACTGCAACAGTGGCGATTAATGATCCATCATCAAGATAGAGTCCGATGGATGTGTTTGCCCAGCTGCTCCCATCAAATGGAGACAGCCAGTAAGATTGACAGCTATCACCAAATCCAACAGGAATTACAACCAGTGCATCTATGTTACCCTGAAGAAGATCTGCTTGTCCAGTTTCATTATCATCATATTGTGTTAAGACGATACCATCGGTTGCTGAAAAGTTTGTCAAGAATCTACTTGCCCACTCAGGATAGTCTGATGAATAATCTAAGTTGACAACACCGATTTCGAAGTTCTGTGGTCCAGAGTCACCAATTCCTCCGAATGCAAATCCAAATACTGTTGTGAGAACAACAGGGAATAGGATTAACAGGAATAGAGTACCTCGGTCTCTGACTAGCTTCTTCATGTCTTTTTTTACCAGAGCTAGAACACGTCCCAAATCCATCTATACCCCCTCCCTCAGCTTCTTGCCAGTTTTCAACACAAAGACATCTTCAAGGTCTTCAGCCTGGTATTTTTCTATCAAGTCTTGAGGCGGACCAAGTTCAATCAGTCGACCCTCATTGATTATGCCCACTCTGTCTGAGAGTTCTTGTGCTTCTTCCATGTAATGGGTTGTAAGAATTATTGATTTGTTTTGATTTCTGAGTTCATTGATAAAATCCCACACTGCACGACGAGATACAGGATCCATGGCAACTGTGGGTTCATCAAGCAGAGCGACAGATGGATCATGAATGAGTGCCATAATTGTGCTGATACGTCGTACCATGCCACCGCTATAATGACTAGCACGACGGTCAAGATCATCATACATCCCAACTCGTTTGGCTAAGATTTCGATTCGTTCATCCAACAAGCTGGCGGGCACTGAATGAAATTGACCGAATAGCTCAATATTTTCTCGACCTGTGAGATGGGGAAAATAGGCTGGCTCTTGAGGACATAGACCAATAATCTTGCGAACTTCGCTGGCGTCCTTCATCACATCAAATCCACCTACACTTGCTTGACCTTCAGTCGGATTAAGCAGTGTCGATAGTATGTTGATTGTAGTTGTCTTTCCAGCTCCGTTTGGTCCAAGAAGACCAAAAATCTCACCCCAACCAATGTCAAGAACAAGTCGATCAACTGCTGTGAAGTTTCCAAATCTCTTTGTCAGATTCTTCACTTCAATTGCAGATTTTCGTGTTTTCTCCAATGATTGTTCAACGATGACCTGCATTTTTGTAAATCACCTGTTTCAATGAATTACAGAAAATGCAATTCTATTCATGTGTGCCAATAAGTTCAGCAAAACGGGGATATTGACTATGGGAGAACCAATATGTGAACCAAACAGTTCACATTAAGCAGGTATAGGAGATTTGAGGTCTGGAACCTATAGACCAGCATCCTTGAGCATTTCTGCAAGGCGAATACTACGGATATCTGGAAAGCTAGCTGGAGGTCTGCCAAAAAGCGCTTGACACGATATCACAAATGGAGCTCCCGCAATCGTCTTTGATATTATATCAGCATCTTTGAACTGATCAACGACAAAAGCCGCAAACACTACTGGATCCGTTGCTGATATCATAGGACCATAGAATGCTGAGGAAAAGTTTTCATTAATAAAAAGAAGCACTTTTTCCAAACCTCCAATTTTCTCGTCCCAGTGAATTTTCAAGAGAAAGACAAACGCATCTCCTGCACTTAGATTCCACCTTATTCCAAGAGAAACCGCTCCACTCTCAAGAAGACTATCAATTATTGACCGGGTTCTTCTGACCGTTAGTCCTGTAATCTCCGAGATTCTCTTAATTGGCATGCGTGGGTCTTCACTAAGACACTTTAGAACTCTAAGCTGCAGTTTTGTTAATTCATTCTTTCTTCCATGAAGCGCATCTTTTACGAGACTGTGAATCTCAACACTTCTAACATGCTCAAAACCTCGTAGAAAACTACCAATATCTCTAAGACTTTCTGACCCGGTGAAGGTTCCAATTGACAAATATGTAGACCCTGATAAAACACCAACTTCTCTCGTCAGTGTGTGAGTTCCAATTAAGTGGACTAGCTCATCCTCGTTCTCTCCACCATCAGTGGAAATGATAGCAAGATAGTTCTCACCATTAACCATTGCGGGAGTAAGCTCTGCTGTGAATTCTACAATCACACCTGCATCAATCAGCTTCTGAATTCGCTTCTTAACCGCATTTGCTGTCATATTGAACTGCTGTGCAAGATTTCTATATGGTGTTCTACAGTTTTGGAGCAGTCCAAAGAGAATTCCTTTGTCTATCTCATCCAAACTCAGCACCTAACCTTCTCTATAGTAATATGCTCTCTCTAATATCGTATTCGGACTCTGAAGAGATGCTTTC